>JAVEDG010000280.1 GCA_030841245.1 Actinomycetota bacterium | reverse complement strand
ACGCTGGCCGGAGCCGGCCTGGACGTCTCCTGGTGCGAGCGGGCCCGGCAGGTGCTCGGTGACGACGCGCTGGACCCGGGGCTGCAGTGGGTGGCGAGCACGCTCTCGACCGCGGCCCTGCTCGGCGAGGTCAAGGAGTCGACCAGACGGATCTCCAAGCTCGTCGAGGCGATGAAGTCCTACTCACAGATGGACCGTGCTGCGAGGCAGCAGACCGACCTGGCCGAGGGTCTGGACAGCACGCTGGTCGTGCTGGCGAGCCGGATCCCGGCCGGCATCACGGTAGTCCGGGACTATGCCGAGGACGTCCCGCACATCGAGGCGATGGCGGGGGAGCTGAACCAGGTGTGGACCAACCTGATGACCAACGCGCTCGACGCGATGGCGGGTGTGGGCACCCTGCGGGTCTCGACCCGTTCCGACGAGGACGAGGTGGTCGTCGAGGTCGGCGACACCGGGCCAGGGATGTCCAAGGAGGTCCGCGACCATGCGTTCGAGCCGTTCTTCACGACCAAGGGCGTAGGCCAGGGAACCGGCCTGGGGCTGGACATCTCGCGCCGGATCGTCGTCGACCGGCACGGCGGCGAGATCGCCATCGATGCGGCGCCGGGTGAGACCGTGCTGCGGGTGCGGCTGCCCGTGCACGCCAGCCGATGAGGCCAACGCTACGCATCCTGGCGCTCCTGGCGGCGGTGAGCGCCTCGCTCGGCTGCGCTCGCCTGACGACGTCGGACGCGTCGTCCACTCCCGCTTATCCCACGCGGCTCTACGTTGCACCGGGCTCCGACGCGGCTCGAGCAGCGGCGGCCGATCCCGTGCTCGCCGCCCAGCTGCTCAAGATCGCCGACCAGCCTGTCGCTTCGTGGTTCGGCGACTGGACACCGCTCGACCAGGTCCGTGGCCAGGTGGCCGGTCTCGTCCGCGCTGCCGCGCAGGCGCAGGCGCTGCCCACCATGGTGCTGTACGCCGTGCCGCACCGGGACTGCGGCGGTCAGTCGGCCGGAGGCTTCACCGCGTCGGTGTACCGGAGCTGGGTGCGGCAGGTCGCATCGGGGATCGGCTCCCACCCGGCCCTGGTCGTGCTCGAGCCCGATGCCCTGGCCCAGCTGGACTGCCTGTCGAGCGCACTGCGCAGGCAGCGGATCGATCTCCTGGGCGACGCCGTCCGCACCCTGGCTGCCAACCCGCGCACGAGGGTCTACCTGGACGCCGGGCACTCCGGGTGGACCCCGGTGGCCGTGATGGCCGCCCGGTTGCGCGCGGCTGACGTCACCCGGGCCCGCGGGTTCTCCCTCGACGTGGCGAACTTCTACCCGACCGCGACCGAGGTTCGCTATGGTCGCGCCGTCGCGGCGGGGGTCGGCGGGAAGCCGTTCGTCGTGGACACGAGCCGCAACGGGCTCGGCAGCGACGGCACGTGGTGCAACCCACCCGGACGCGCGCTCGGGTCGCGCCCGACGCTGCGAACAGGCATGCGCGGTGTGGACGCCCTGCTGTGGGTCAAGCCACCCGGAGCCTCGGACGGCGCCTGCCACCCGGGTGATCCCGCCGCCGGTGTGTTCTGGCCCGCCTACGCGGCAGGGCTCGCGCAGCGCGCTCCCTGGTAGGGCCTCGCTCGGCATCAGGCGGTGGCGGCAGCAGTCCGCAGGTGTCGGTTTGTCCCCCACGGGGTATCAGCGGCTACCGCGGGGTCGTGACCCCTTGACCGGAGGACCTTTGCTCGCCGCCCTGCTCGTTGCCGGACTCGTCGCCGCCGGGGTCAGTACGCTGGCACTGCTCGCCACCCTGCCCGCCAAAGCCCAACGGGGTGTCGGGGCCTGGCCATGGTCGCGCCGGCTGCTCTTCGCCCTGGTCGGGACGGTCGTCGTCGTCGCCCTGGCGGGTGGTGCCCTGGTGGCACTCGGCGCGACGCGGCGCAACGTCGAGGTGTCGGTGATCGCCCTCGCCCTCGCCTCACTCGCCTGGCTGCCCGTGACCCGGAGATGGACCGCTCGCGGCCACCTGGCCTGGTCGAACACCGTCTTCCTCTTCGTGGCTTACCTCGCCTTCATGCTGCAGTGGACGTTCGGCACCGGGCTGCCGCTCGCCTCCGAGATCGGCGGCCTGATGCTCTGGGCGCTCGAGGTCTTCGCCGCGTTCCTCGGCACGGCATACCTCTGGGAGCTCTGCGACGCGCTGGGCAGCGAGCGTTGGCGGCGTCGCGTACGGCGTGGTGCACCCGCCGTGGTCCCGGGCGGCGAGCTGCCGTTCGTCAGCCTTCAGGTCCCGGCTCACAACGAGCCGCCGGACATGGTGATCGAGACGCTGAAGCGGCTCAAGGCGATCGACTACCCGTCGTACGAGATCATCGCGATCGACGACAACACCGACGACCCGTCGCTCTGGGAACCTGTCTCGCATTGGTGCGGCAAGAACGACGTGAAGTTCGTCCACCTCGACGACTGGCCGGGGTACAAGTCGGGTGCGCTCAACTACGCCTTGCGTGAGATGACCGACCCGCGCGCGGAGCTGATCGGGGTCGTCGACTCGGACTACCAGCTCGAGCCCGACTTCCTGAAGCGGTGCGCGCCGCTCTTCGCCGACGAGAACGTCGGCTTCATCCAGGCGCCGCAGGACTATCGCGACTGGCAGCACGCGCCCTACTACCGGCGTCTGTACTACTCGTACGCCTACTTCTTCGCGGTGTCCCAGCCGTCCCGTAACGAACGTGACGGAGCGATCTTCGCCGGCACCATGGGGCTGATCCGGCGCCGCGCCCTCGAGCAGGCGGGGGGCTGGGACGAGTGGTGCATCACCGAGGACGCCGAGCTCTCCCTGCGCCTGCTCCGTGGCGGCTGGTCCGGCCTGCACGTGGACCGGTCGTTCGGCCAGGGGGTCATGCCGCTCACCTTCGAGGCGTTGAAGGGGCAACGGTTCCGCTGGTGCTTCGGGGGAATCCAGATCCTGCGCAAGAACTGGCGATGGATGCTGCCCGGTCCACGCACGAAGGACAACCAGATGTCCGTGGGGCAGCGTTGGGCCTACCTCTCCGGCGCGTTCCAGTGGTACGGCGATCTGCTCGCCCTGGTCTTCTTCCTCCTGCTCCTGGCGGGAGCGGTCAACATCGTCGCCGGTGGTGGCCTGCTCTTCCGCAAGCTCTCCGGCTTCCTGATCGCAACGATCCCGCTGCTGATGGTCATCGGTCTGGTGCGGGCCGTCGCGTTGCTGCGTCGCAGCACGAGCGCCTCGTGGCGGGACGCGCTCGGTGCGTTCCTCATGTGGCAGTCGACGTCGCTCGTCACGGCGCGTGCGTCGGTGCAGGCGCTGTACGCGAAAGAGGCAGAGTTCCTCCGGACTCCGAAGAGCGCCGAGCAGGCCTCGGCCCTGGACGCCGTGAGGGGCAATCTCGGGGAGACCTTCCTGGCGATCCTGGGGATCGCGGGCATCGCTGCTGCCCTGACCCACCCCACCGGCTTCGCTGGGCCGTTGACCGCGTTCCTGCTGCTGTGGCCGACGTTCTCCTACGCGGCGGCGCCGGTGAACTCGTTGGCGGCGCAGCGGGCGGCGTTGCCCGCGGACCTGCGTGCTCGGCGGCGCACCGAGTTCCTGCGGACCGGCGGTGCCCGGCGCGTCACGTTCGCGGCCGGGGGTCTCTCGGTGGCCGGCGTGGCGGTCGCTGCGGTCATCGCGCTGCTGGCGCCGGGAAACGTGCACGTCGACCATCCCCACGTCATCGGCCCGCTGCAGGACAAGCCGGCGGCGTCCGCGTCCAGCCCCTCACCAGGCACGTCGTCGACCTCCAGTACGGCCCCGACGTCCTCGTCGTCCGGCACACCGACGGCGAGCACGACCCCGACGTCGACGTCCACGCCCAGCCCGACCGTGTCGTCGACCGACACCTCGACGGCGTCGCCGACCGGCTGAGGCGTTTCGTCCCGCCGGCCGGCGGGACGAAACGGGGCATCGGGGAACAGCGGTTTGCGGTCGGTGCCGGGTCCGGGGCTGCTGGTGGACGTCACGGCGGTGTGCGTGCACAGTCAAGGGGATGTGCCCCGCCCGTCCGGCCGAGTAGGAGCCCTCATGCCCGACACCCTGCGCACCCCCGTCGTCTTCATCCACGGTCTCTGGCTGCACTCCAGCTCGTGGGCGCCGTGGGTCGACCTGTTCAACGCGTCCGGGTACGACGCCATGGCGCCCGGCTGGCCGGGCGACGGTGACACGGTCGGGGACACCCGGGCCAACCCGGATGCTGTTGCCGACGTCGGCGTCGACGAGGTGACCGACCACTACGCGAAGGTGATGGCCAGCCTCCCAGCGAAGCCCATCGTCATCGGTCACTCCTTCGGCGGCCTCATCGTGGAGAAGCTGCTCGGCGAGGGCCACGCCGCAGCCGGGGTCGCCATCGACGCAGCGCCGATCAAGGGGGTTCTTCCGCTGCCGATCTCGGCGCTGCGCGTTGCGTTCGCCGTGCTCCGCAATCCCGGAAACATCGACGCCGCGATCTCCCTGACGCCTGAGCAGTTCCACTACGGCTTCGGCAACGCGATCACCGAGGCAGAGTCGGCCGAGCTCTACGGCAAGTGGACGATCCCGTCCCCGGCCCGGCCGCTGTTCCAGGCCGCGACCGCGAACATCAACCCGCACGCGGAGACCAGGGTCGCGACGGACAACGAGGAGCGCGGCCCGCTGCTGCTGACCATGGGCGGCATGGACCACACCGTGCCCGAGGCGATCACCAAGTCGACCTACAAGCAGTACCGCAAGTCCGAGGCCGTCACCGACATCAAGGAGTTCGCCGACCGCGGGCACTCGCTCACCATCGACCACGGCTGGCGCGAGGTGGCCGACTCGATCCTCGGCTGGCTCGAGGAGAAGGGCCTCTAGGCGTCGGCCTCGTCGTCACCGTCGCCGAGGACGCGGCGGAGCTCGCGGGCCAGCGCGGCCGCGTCGATCGGAGTTGCCGCGTCCACCTCGACGACGGGCCAACCCCCGGCGACCGGTTCTCCGACCGACTGCCAGAGCTCATGGTGATCGCGCTCGCCGTCGAAGTGGCCGGGGTGACGGTCGCGCCGCCCGGCGTGCCGTCTCCTCGCCGTCTCCCGGTCGACCCGGCAGAACACCTCGACGACCCGCCCCGGCAGGTCGGCCAGCTCACCGGCCCGGTCGGGGTACCACGGCGCCTCGAGCACGGCGCCCCCGCTCACGCGGGCGAGCGCGAGGAGGGCGTCGACCGCGCACCGCCCCAGCCGCCGCGACTGCTCGAGGTCGGACGCTCCGAGTGAGTCGAACATCGACTCCTTGAGCGTGTCCTTGGCCAGCAGCGGCAGCCCCAGCAAGGGCGCCAGCTGCCGAGCCAGCGTCGTCTTGCCGCTGGCGGGTGGGCCGGACACGAGCACGAAGCAGCCGCGCAGCGGCGTGCCCGGCGCCGGGCCGGCCGTCCCGCCGTCGAGTGCCCGCCGCAGGATGTCCTCGACAACCTCCGACTTGGCGTCGGCGTAGTCCTGCACGAACTCCCACGTGCGAGCGGCCAGCTCGCGCTTGGCCCGCCGGTAGCGGTCGAGATCGGCCGGGTCTCGGCGCAGGTGGTCGCGGAAGCCGACCATCCGCTCGATCTCGCCGGAGTCGGCGGCGAAGACGTGGAGGTTGACCGGGGGGTCGGTGTGCTTGAGCAGCCGGTGCTCGTGCCACTCGGGCTCGCGCAGGTGCAGCTCGTAGCCGACCGCCTCGATCTGTGGCACGTACGCCGGCTCGTCGCTCGGGTCGGGCACGCCGAGCACCAGGTCGATGATCGGCTTGGCCGGCAGGCCGGGGATCGAGGTCGACCCCACGTGCTCGAGCACGACGGCGGTGTCGCCGAGCGCGTCATCTAGGTCCGCGATCAAGGCCTCGGCGGTGCGCGGCCAGCCCGCGTCCGGCTCGGCGAGCAGAACCGGACCGTCGTGCTTCTCGCGCGGCCCGAGGTAGACCTCGTTGTGGTAGATCGTGATCTGCTGCCCGTCCGGTGACTCCAGCCGGGCGTTGACCGAGCCCCACGGCGTACCGACCGGGGGAGCGACCTCTGTCGCGCCGGCACCGAGCAGAGCTGCCGCGACCGCGCGGGCGTCCTTGACCTCGAAGGCGAGGCGCACTCCTCCGGAGACTCGTCGCCCGACCTCGAGCTCGTCGATCGCCGCGGCGTGTGCCTCGTCACCGACCTCGAGCGTCGCCGTCCCGAGACGCAGCAAGGTCGCTCGACCACCGTTGTCGTCGCTGAACGACGCCTGCTCGCGCATCCCGAGCACGTCGCGGTAGAAGTGCACCGCGACGTCGTGGTCCGGCACCGTGATGACGACACGCAGCTCGCGTGGCCCGTCGGTCATGCGGACACGCTAGTGCGAAGCCGGTGGACGACAAGGAAACGGTTCCGCCTACGGTGCCGGCATGGCTGGAGAGCGCCCCACGGTTGTCGTCGTCGGCGCCGGACTCGCCGGGCTCGCGTGCGCGCAGCGCCTGAGCGCCCACGAGCGCCCGCTGGATCTGCACGTCCTCGAGGCTCGCGACCGCGTCGGCGGGCGCTGCTGGTCCTCGCGCGGTTGGTCGGACGGCCAGGTCGCCGAGCACGGCGGCGAGCTGATCGAGGACTCGCAGCACCACGTCCTCGGGCTGGTCGCCCAGCTGGGCCTCACCCTCGAGCACCGCGCCCCCACCGGCAAGAGGTGGCCACGTCCCGGGCGCGCGGTGATCGGCGGCGCCGACGTCACGGACTCGGAGCTCGCCGGCTTCCCCGACGTGACCCGGCAGCTGCGCACCGACCTTGCGGCGACCGGACCGGTTCGCTTCGACGCGGCGGGTACGTCGTTGCGCGAGCTCGACGAGATGTCGGTGAGCGACTGGTTGGACCGCCATGTCGAGCACGGCAACGCATCTCCGCTGGGCCTCGGCGTGGCCACGCTGGTGAGCCTCAACCTCGGCTTCGACCCGTCCGAGCTGTCGGCACTGTCCCTGCACCACATGTTCGTCGGGCTGTCCGACCGGGGGGAGGCTTCGCTCGGGTTCAGCTTCGGGCACGAGTCCGCCCCAGCCACGCACGAGCAGGGGACCCAGCCGGGGCTGCTCGATCTGGCCGCGGCGGCGGTGGTCGAGGTGATGCATGTCGCGGGCGGCAACGACCTGATCGCTTCCCGACTCGCCGAGCTGCTGCCCGGCGGTGCGCTGCGGTTCGGTGAGGCGCTGAGGTCGGTCGCTCGCCGTCCCGACGGCCGCTATCTGCTGCGGACCGATGCGGGTGGCACCCATCTGGTCGCCGAACAACTGGTGCTTGCCCTGCCGATGCCGCCGCTGCGGGCCGTCGACCTCGAGGGGGCGGCGCTGTCACCGCGGCGGATGGAGGCGATCGAGTCGCTGCCGATGGGCACGTCCAACAAGCTCATCCTGGCGCTGGACCGGCGCCCCTCGACCACACCGAGCTGGCCCGGCTTCGCGTTCACCGACCGTCCGCCCGTGGCGGTCTGGGACAGCTCCGTGGGCCAGCCGGGGGAGGCCGGGTTGCTGACCCTGTTCTCCTCGGGCGACACCTTCGGCTCCAGCGGGGTCGCCCACGGCCCTGCGGAGGAAGAGGTACGCCGGCTCGGCACCGGCCTGCTCGACGTGCTGGCGCCCGGTCTCGAGGGCTCGATCGGCGAGGCGTGGCTGGACCTGTGGGCGGAGGACCCCTGGGCCGGAGGCGGCTATGCAGGCTTTGCTCCCGGTCAGTACGCCCGTTTCGCGGGATTCCTGTCCCAGCCCGAGGGCGGCATCCACTTCGCCGGTGAGCACACGTCGCTGAGCTCGCCGGGCTACCTCGACGGCGCCGTCTCCAGCGGCCACCGAACGGCCGCCGAGGTGCTCACCGCGCTCGGCCTCTGCCCGTCATAGGCGGTTCGTAGGCTGAGCCCGACCAAAGGAGCGGCGATGACCACGATCGAAGCGCCCGGTGGGGCGCTCATGCCTGCGGCGTTCTTCGGCCACGGGAACCCGATGAACGCGTTGGGCGACAACCGCTACACCCGGGCCTGGCGGACGTTCGGCGAGTCTGTGCCCCGGCCACGAGCGATCCTGGTCGTGTCGGCGCACTGGTACATCAATGCCACCGCCGTGACCGCGATGCCGCGGCCGCGCACCATCCACGACTTCTACGGGTTCCCGCCCGAGCTGTTCGCGGTGGAGTATCCCGCACCCGGACTGCCCGCCCTCGCCGATGAGATCAGTGACGCCGTCGCACCGACCTGGGTCGGTGCGGACGTCGACTCGTGGGGGATCGACCACGGCACCTGGTCGGTGCTGGTGCACGCC
>JAVEDG010000110.1 GCA_030841245.1 Actinomycetota bacterium | reverse complement strand
CGGGCACCCGCACCAAGGAATCCGCGGACTGCGCGGGGTCGCATTGCCCGTGCTGCAAGGCGCGCTCGAGCACTCCCTCGACCTCGCCGCGGCCATGGACTCGCGCGGCTACGGCAGACGCGCGTCCGTGCCGCCCGGCCTACGCCGTACGACGGGCGGCCTCGTGCTGGCCGGGCTGCTCGGCGTGTGCGCCGGCGTCTACGGGCTGCTCGACGCCGGTTCGCCCCCGGTGCTGGGGCTCCCGCTCGTCATCGGTGGCAGCCTGCTCGCCGGGCTGGGCAGCTGGGTCGCCGGCCGTCGGGTGCAGCGCTCGCGTTACCGGCCCGACCCGTGGTTGGCGGCCGAGTGGCTGACCCTGGCCAGCGGCGTCGCGGCTGCAGCGGGGACGGTGGCTGCCGCCCTGGTCGGGACGGCCGCCCTGAACCCATCGGTGGACCCGCCGGCCTGGCCGGGGCTGCCGGTGCTCCCGCTGCTCGGCCTGCTTGCCGGGCTGCTCCCGGCGTTCGTCACCCCGCCCCCTCCGTCGACGCTGCGTCCCGCGCGCCCCGTCCGAGCGGCACCGGCCCGGGCGGAGGCCGCGTGATCACCTTCGAGTCGGTCACCGTCCGCTACCCCGAGCGGTCGCGGCCGGCGCTGCGTGACGTGGACCTGCACGTCCCGGAGGGCGAGCTCGCCCTGGTCGTCGGGCCGACCGGTTCGGGCAAGACGACGCTGCTGCGGGCGGTCAACGGGCTGGTCCCGCACTTCACCGGCGGCACCCTGTCGGGCCGGGTCACCGTCGCCGGCCGGGACACCCGCATCCACCCTCCTCGCGAGCTGGCCGACGTGGTGGGGGTCGTCGGGCAGGACCCGGCCGCCGGGTTCGTCACCGACGTGGTGGAGGACGAGCTGGCCTACAGCATGGAGTCACTCGGGGTGCCGCCCGCCGCCATGCGGCGCCGGGTCGAGGAGACCCTCGACCTGCTCGGGCTGGGCGACGTGCGGGCGCGGCCGCTCTCGACGTTGTCGGCCGGCCAGCAGCAGCGGGTCGCGATCGGCTCGGTTCTGACGGCGCACCCTCGGGTGCTGGTCCTGGACGAACCGACCTCCGCGCTGGACCCACCGGCCGCCGAGGAGGTGCTGGCCGCGCTGCAGCGGCTGGTGCACGACCTCGGGCTGACCGTGCTGCTGGCCGAGCACCGGTTGGAACGTGTCGTGCAGTACGCCGACCGCGTGGTCTTCGTGCCCGGCGACGGCGCCCCGCTCGTCTCGGGGCCGCCCGCCGAGGTGATGGCCGGCTCGTCCGTGGTCCCTCCCGTGGTGGCGCTGGGACGGTTAGCCGGCTGGTCGCCGCTGCCGCTCTCGGTCCGCGACGCGCGACGTCGCGCCGGCACGTTGCGCGAGCGGCTCGGCGCCATCGCCGCGCCGGTGCGGGTGGCGCCCGACCTCGGTGACGAGGTGGCCGCGACCGACAGACTCGTCGTCCACTACGGCGAGAGCGTGGCGCTTCGGGGAGTCGACCTGCGCATCCGGGCCGGCGAGGTGGTCGCCCTGATGGGCCGCAACGGCGCAGGCAAGTCCACCCTGCTGCGGGCGCTCGTCGGCCTGTCCCGCCCCGACGGTGGCCGCGCCCGCGTGCAGGGCGACGACCCGACCCGGTTGTCCTCGGCCGAGCTGGTTCGCCATGTCGGGCTGGTCCCCCAGGTGCCGGCCGACCTGCTCTACGCGGACACTGTGGCCGAGGAGTGTGCGAGCGCCGACGCCGACGGGTCGGCCGAGCCCGGCCGGTGCGCCGCGCTGCTCGCCCGGCTGGCCCCCGGCATCGGTCCCGACACCCATCCCCGCGACCTGTCGGAGGGGCAGCGGCTCGGGCTGGCGCTGGCCGTGGTGCTGACGTCGAGCCCCCCGCTCGTGCTGCTCGACGAGCCGACCCGTGGGCTGGACTACCCGGCCAAGTCGAGGCTCGTCGCCGAGCTGCGCGCACTGGCCCGACGCGGCCACGCGATCGTCCTGGCCACGCACGACGTCGAGCTCGCCGCTGACCTGTCCGACCGCACGCTCATCCTCGCCGACGGCGAGGTCGTCGCCGACGGCCCGACCAGCGAGGTCGTCGTCTCGTCCCCGGTCTTCGCCCCGCAGGTCGCGAAGATCCTCGCGCCGCAGCCGTGGCTGACCGTCGGCGACGTCACCCGTGCCCTCGAGGCCGCCTCATGAGCAACCTGGCCCGGCTCGCCCCGCACCGGCTGCCGCGCGTCACGCGGTCCGGCCAGTCGGCGCTGCACCTGCGGACCCGGTCGCTACTCGCCGTCGTGCTCTGCTCGGCCGTCGGGCTGGCGGCGTTCCTCTGGCCGCTGTTCGTCGACCCGGGAGCCGGGCTCGGCCACGACCGCGACGCGCCGTGGGTGTTCGTCCTGCTGCTTCCGCTGCTGCTCGCGGTGGTGCTCGCCGAGATCGCCGAGGGCGGCATGGACGCCAAGGCGGTCGCGCTGCTCGGCGTGCTCTCCGCGGTGGGCGCCGTGCTGCGCCCGCTGTCCGGAGGCGCGACCGGAGCCGAGCTCATCTTCTTCCTGCTGATCCTGGCCGGTCGGGTCCTGGGACCGGCGTTCGGCTTCGTGCTGGGCGCCACGACACTGTTCGCCAGCGCACTGCTGACGGCCGGTGTCGGGCCGTGGCTCCCGTTCCAGATGCTCGGCGCGGCGTGGGTCGGCATGTTCGCCGGGCTGCTGCCGCCCGCGAAGGGGCGGCCCGAGCTGGTGCTGCTCGCGGCGTACGGGCTGGTCTCCGGTGTGGCGTACGGCGTGCTGCTCAACATGTCGTTCTGGCCGTTCGCGACCTACCTCGGCTCGTCGCTGTCCTACGTGCCCGGCGACTCCGTGGCCGACAACCTCGGCCGGTTCGCGGCCTTCGACCTGGCCACCTCGCTGGGCTGGGACCTGGTGCGCGGAGTGACCAACGTGGTGCTCGTGCTGGCGCTCGGCCGGCCGGTGCTGCTCGCGCTGCGGCGCGCCGCGCGCCGGGCCGCGTTCGACGCTCCCGTCGTCTTCCATGCCGCGGACACTCCGGTCGCCGCGGCCGTAGGGCCAGCAGGGGACGGTGGGTGAGGTGCGCGTCCAGCTGCTCGGCACCGCGGCAGCGGGCGGATGGCCCAACCCGTTCTGCGAGTGCGCCTCCTGCGCGACGCTGCGTCGCGCCGGAGAGACCCGCGGGCAGACGG
>JAVEDG010000202.1 GCA_030841245.1 Actinomycetota bacterium | reverse complement strand
GGGAAGGGGGGTGCGGATAGCCTTCGTCGGGTGTCGAACCCGGCCGATGCCCGACGCGCGAGGGAGTTCTCCGCGGACCTGGGCGCCGCGGACCTGGGCGCCGCGGACCTGCGCTCGGTCGTCGAGGTGCTCGACGCGCTGTACCCGCCGTCGTGGGCGGCGTCGTGGGACGCGGTAGGTCTGGTGTCGGGTGACCTGGACGCGCCGGTACGCCGGGTGCTGCTCGCCGTCGACGCGGTGACCGAGGTCATCGAGGAGGCGGTCGACTGGGGCGCCGACCTGCTGGTCACCCACCACCCGCTGCTGTTGCGCCCGGTCCACTCTGTGGCAACCAGCCATCCCAAGGGAGCCGCTGTCACCGCCCTCGTCCGGGCAGGCCTGGCCCTGCACGTCGCCCACACCAACGCCGACGTCGCCAGCCCGGGGGTGTCCGACGCCCTGGCCTCGGCGATCGGCGTGACCGACCTGCGGCCCTTGCGCCCGGCCCCGGGCGACGCGCTCGACAAGGTCGTCGTGTTCGTCCCGGAGGAGGCGGCCGAGCGGGTGCTCGGCGCGATGGCCGAGGCCGGAGCCGGGCGGATCGGTGCCTACGACCGGGCCGCCTGGACCTCGAGCGGTGTCGGCACGTTTCGGCCGCTGCCGGGGGCCCACCCGACGATCGGTGCGATCGGCAGGGTGGAGCGGGTGGCCGAGGTCCGGCTGGAGATGGTCGTGCACCCCTCCCGCCGTACGGCGGTCATCACCGCCCTGCGCGCGGCGCACCCCTACGAGGAGCCGGCGTTCGACGTGATCGCCACTCTCGGCGAGCCCGGGCCACGCGGCACCGGCCGGGTCGGGACACTGCCGGTCGCCGAGCCGCTGGGCGCTTTCGTCGAGCGGGTCGCGGCCGCGCTCCCGGCCACGCAGGCGGGAGTGCGGGTGGCCGGCCGTCTCGACGACCCGGTGCGCACCGTGGCGGTGTGCGGCGGCGCCGGGGACGACCTGTTCGACGACGTACGCCGGGCCGGCGCCGACGTCTACGTCACAGCCGACCTGCGCCACCACCCGGCCTCCGAGTCGCTTGCCCACGGTCGCCCGGCCCTCGTCGACTGCTCGCACTGGGCGACCGAGTGGCCCTGGCTGGCAGATGCCGAGACGCGGCTGCAGGCCGCCCTCGCGGAGGCGGGGACTACGGTTGAGACGCGCGTCTCGGCCGTGGTGACCGACCCGTGGGCCCACGTCGTCGGCCCACGCGTCGGGATCGACCGGCCGAAGGACCAGCCGACCGAGCACGAGACCGACCCAGGAGAGCCCCGCTGAAAGCCGCCGCAGCCGATCAACAGCGCTTGCTCGACGTGCAGGCTCTGGACACCCACGTCGACCAGCTCGCCCACCGACGGGCGACCCTGCCCGAGCACGCCGAGCTGGCCGATGTGGAGACCACGCTCGCGGCTCTCGCCGAGCAGCTGGTCGTGGTGGAGACGGAGATCAGCGACGTCACCAGAGAGCTGTCCAAGGCCGAGGGCGACGTCGAGCAGGTGCGCTCGCGGGCTTCCCGCGACCAGCAGCGGATGGACGCGGGCCAGGTGTCCTCGCCGAAGGAGCTGGAAGGGCTCCAGCACGAGATCGCCACGCTGGCCCGGCGCCAGTCCGACCTCGAGGACATCGTGCTCGACGTGATGGAGCGCCTCGAGTCGGCGCAGAGCCGTCACAGCGAGCTGACCGACCAGCAGGGACAGGCACAGGAGCGTCGGCATCAGCTCGTCGCCAGCCGCGACACCGTGGTGGCCGGGATCGAGGCCGAGACCGCTGCCCTCACCGCGCAGCGCGACACCCAGGCCGGCTCGATCGACGCAGACCTGTTGACGCTCTACGAGAAGATCCGCGCCCAGCAGGCCGGGATCGGCACGTCCGAGCTGAAGATGCGCCGGTGCACCGGGTGCCGGCTCGAGCTCAACACTGTCGAGCTCGGCCGGATCCGCGACGCCGACGAGGACGAGGTGCTGCGCTGCGAGGAGTGCCGGCGCATCCTCGTGCGCACCCCCGAGTCGGGTCTCTAGTGGCCCGGTTGCCCGTCTAGTGAGCTTCATCGTCGAGGCCGACGGCGGGTCCCGGGGGAACCCAGGCCCGGCGGCGTACGGCGCCCTCGTCCGCGACGCCGAGTCCGGCGAGGTGCTGGTCGAGCGGGCCGAGTACCTCGGCATCGCCAGCAACAACGTGGCGGAGTACCGCGGGCTGATCGCGGCCCTGACCGCCGCCCGCGAGCTCGACCCGCACGCGCACGTCCACGCCCGGTTGGACTCCAAGCTGATCGTCGAGCAGATGTCCGGACGCTGGAAGATCAAGCACGAGAACATCCGGCCGCTGGCGCTGCAGGCCCGCCAGATCCTGCCGGCGAGTCAGGTCACCTACGAGTGGGTGCCGCGGGAGAAGAACCAGCACGCCGACCGGCTGGCCAACGAGGCGCTCGACTCCGCCGCACGCGGCGAGACGTGGTCCGAGTCGACCAGTACCGCGGCGCTGGACCTCGGCGGGTCGCAGCCGACGCAGCTCGGCCTCGACGCCGACACCGACACCGACACCGACACCGACACCGACACCGACACCGACACCGACACCGACACCGACACCGACACCGGCCCGCCAACGAACGCCGTCGTCGGGTGGGACGTCGGGCTCGGCGTACCGACGACGACGTTGCTGCTGCGCCACGGGGAGACCGCGCACACCACGGAGAAGCGGTTCAGCGGCAGCGGCGGGGACGATCCGCCGCTCACGCGGTCGGGCGAGGCGCAGGCGCGAGCGGCGGCCGCCCTGCTCGAGGGCCGCGGGGCGGCGGCGGTCGCCAGCTCACCGCTGCGCCGCGCCCAGCAGACGGCCGCGATCGTCGCGGAGATACTCGGGCTCACGATCCGGGTGGTCGACGACCTCGCGGAGTGCGCGTTCGGCGAGTGGGAGGGCCACACCTTCGCCGCGGTGCAGGAGAAGTGGCCCGAGCAGCTGGCCGCCTGGCTGGC
>JAVEDG010000198.1 GCA_030841245.1 Actinomycetota bacterium | reverse complement strand
TGAAGCCCACCTGGTTGTTGATCACCACGTGGAAGGTGCCGCCGGTGCGGTAGCCGCGCAGCTGGCCCATCTGCAGCGTCTCGGCCACGACGCCCTGGCCGGCGAACGCCGCGTCACCGTGCATCAGCACGGGAAGCACGGTGAAACCGCTCTCTCCCTTGTTGATGCGGTCCTGCTTCGCGCGGGTGATGCCCTCGAGGACAGGGTTGACCGCCTCGAGGTGAGAAGGGTTCGCGGCGAGGTAGACCTTGGTCTTCTTGCCGTCCTCGCTCGTGTAGGTGCCCTCGGTGCCGAGGTGGTACTTCACGTCCCCGGAGCCCTGCACCGAACGCGGGTCCTGGTTGCCCTCGAACTCGCGGAAGATCTGGCCGTAGCTCTTTCCCGCGAGGTTGGCGAGCACGTTGAGCCGGCCGCGGTGCGGCATGCCGATGGCGACCTCCTCGAGGCCGGCATCGGCCGCGAGGCTCATCACCTGGTCGAGCAGCGGGATCACCGACTCGCCGCCCTCGAGCGAGAACCGCTTCTGCCCGACGTACTTCGTCTGCAGGAAGGTCTCGAACGCCTCGGCGGAGTTGAGCCGTTCGAGGATGCGCAGCTGCTCCTCGCGCGAAGGCTTGGGCGAGCCGACCTCGACGCGTTCCTGGATCCAGTGCCGCTCGTCCGGGTCCTGGATGTGCATGTACTCGATGCCGATGCGCCGGCAGTAGCTCTCTCGGAGCACGCCGAGGATCTCCCGCAGGGTGGCCATCGGCCGGCCGCCGAAGCCGCCGGTGGCGAACTCGCGGTCGAGGTCCCACAGCGTGAGCCCGTGGGTGACGACGTCGAGGTCCGGGTGGGACCGCTGGCGGAACTCCAGCGGGTCGGTGTCGGCCATCAGGTGGCCGCGCACGCGGTAGGCGTGGATCAGCTCCTGCACCCGGGCCTGCTTGACGACGTCGTCCTCGTGCGAGGCGGAGATGTCGCGGACCCAGCGGATCGGCTCGTAGGGGATGCGCAGGGACCGGAAGACGTCGTCGTAGAAGTCGTCCTCGCCGAGCAGGAGCGAGTGGATGCGGCGCAGGAAGTCGCCGGACTGCGCGCCCTGGATGATGCGATGGTCGTACGTCGACGTCAGCGTCATGACCTTGCTGACCGCCAGTCGGGCGAGCGTCTCGGTGGCGGCGCCCTGGTACTCCGCGGGGTACTCCATCGCGCCGACGCCGATGATGGTGCCCTGTCCGGCCATCAGTCTCGGCACCGAGTGCACGGTCCCGATCGTGCCCGGGTTGGTCAGGCTGATCGTGGTCCCGGCGAAGTCGTCGGCGGTCAGCTTGTTGCTGCGCGCCCGGCGTACGACGTCCTCGTACGCCGACCAGAACGCACCGAAGTCCATCGCCTCGGCGCCCTTGATCGAGGGCACGAGCAGCGTCCTGCTCCCGTCGGACTTCTGCACGTCGATCGCCAGCCCGAGGTTGACGTGCTCGGGCTTGTGCACCGCGGGCTTGCCGTCGACCTCGGTGAAGCCGTAGTTCATCTCCGGCATCACTGCGAGTGCCTTGACGACGGCGTAGCCGATGAGGTGGGTGAACGACACCTTGCCGCCACGACCCCGGCGCAGGTGGTTGTTGACCACCGTGCGGTTGTCGATGAGCAGCTTGGCCGGCACGGCCCGCACGCTGGTGGCGGTGGGCACGGCGAGACTGGCCTGCATGTTCGTGACGACTCGCGCGGCCGGCCCCTTGAGCGCGACGACGCTGGGGTCCTGCTGCGGCTGCGCCGCCGAGCCGCCGCTGCGGGGCCGGTCGGGTGTGGTGGGGGCTGCTCGGCCGCCCTCGGCGCCGGGAGCCGCAGAGGGGCGCGGTGGCGTGGTCGCCGGGGGATCCTGCCGGGCCGGGGCCGGGGCCGGGGCCGGTGCCGGTGGCGTTGCGGCGGGGGCCGGGCTGGCGGTGGCCGCCGACTGGCCGGCGCCGGCGCGGGCTTCGGTGGGCGCGGCACCGTTGCCGCCGGGTCCCGCCGTGCCCGAGGCGGGCTCCTGCCCGCTGTCGAGCGGCTGGTAGTCGGCGAAGAAGTCCCACCAGGCCTTGTCGACCGACTCGGGGTCGGCCCGGTACTGCTGGTAGATCTCGTCCACCAGCCACTCGTTGGGACCGAACTCGCTCAACCCGGTCGGTGGACCGCCTTGCGACTGCGACACGGCGCCGTTCGCCTCTTCCCGCCTGTCTCCGACAATGCCGTTTGGCCGGTCCTGCTGGGCCGGCCTGCTGGGTTCCAGCCTATGCCCCGGGTCCAGCCGTGGTCAGAGGCCGAGGGAACGGGCGACCAGGACCTTCTGCACCTCGGAGGCCCCCTCGACCACCCTCAGCACCCGCAGGTGGCGCAGCACCCGCTCGATCGGGCCTTCCCGCAGGAGGCCCATGCCGCCGAACACCTGCAGGCAGCGGTCGGCGACGGCGTACGCCCGGTCGGTGGCGTAGTACTTGGCGATCGAGGAGTCCAGCGCCGTGGCGGCCGGTGCGACGTCGGGCCGGTCGACCGACCAGGCCAGGTGGTAGGTCATCCACCGGATCGCCTCGATC
>JAVEDG010000175.1 GCA_030841245.1 Actinomycetota bacterium | reverse complement strand
AGCACGCCGTACGGCAGGCTCGCGTGCTCGGCGACAACATCGCGCGCGTGCTGCACGGACGCACGACCTCTGCCTATGCCCACAAGTACGCGGGGTCCGTGGCCTCGCTCGGCCTCCACAAGGGGGTGGCCCAGATCTACGGCATCAAGCTACGGGGGTTCCTCGCCTGGTTCATGCACCGCACCTACCACGTCAGTCGTGTCCCGACCCTGAACCGGAAGATCCGGGTGGTCGCCGACTGGACGCTGGCCCTGTTCTTCAGTCGCGACGTGGTCTCTCTCGGCTCGCTGCAGAAGCCCCGCCAGGAGTTCAGCGAGGCGGCCCGATGAGCACCGCGAGGCGGTTGCGGCGGGTGCTGAGCCTGATCCTCGGGCAGGAGCCGCCGCTGCGGCTGCGCGCGTGGGACGGCTCCGAGTCCGGCCCGTCCGACGCGCCACTCGTCGTGATCCGGTCGCGCGACGCGCTGCGCCGGCTGGCGCGTCATCCCGACGAGCTCGGGCTCGGACGCGCCTACGTCGCCGGTGACATCGACGCACCGGGCGACATCTACGCCACCCTGAGCGCGCTCGGCCGGGGTGAGGACACGGACCGGGCCAAGAGCCTGCTGACCAAGCGCAAGAAGGCCGAGATCGCCGGGCTGGCGGTGCTGCTCGGCGCCGTGGGCCGCGAACCGCCGCCGCCGCCGGAGGAGGCAGTGCTGGCCGGTGACCGGCACAGCAAGGCGCGCGACCGGGCGGCGATCAGCCACCACTACGACGTGGGCAACGACTTCTACCGCCTCGTGCTCGGCGAGTCGATGGTCTACTCCTGCGCCTACTGGCGCCGGCCCGACGACCCGGCGTACGGGCTGGCGGACGCGCAGCGTGACAAGGTCGACCTGGTGTGTCGCAAGCTGGGGCTGCGGTCAGGCATGCGGCTGCTCGACGTCGGCTGCGGGTGGGGGACGACGGTCATCCACGCGGCGCGGGAGTACGGCGTGCAGGCACTGGGCGTCACGCTGTCGAGGGAGCAGGCCGAGCTGGCGCGCAAGCGGGTCGCGCAGGCAGGGCTCTCCGACCTCGTGGAGATCCGGCTGCAGGACTACCGCGACGTGGCCGACGGCCCGTTCGACGCGATCTCGAGCATCGGCATGGCCGAGCATGTCGGTGAGAACCAGTACGGCGGGTATGCGCGGGCGCTCTACGACCTGCTGCGTCCCGGCGGCCGGCTGCTCAACCACCAGATCTCCCGCCGGCCCGGTCCGACGGGCGACGGGCCGTCGTTCATCGAGCGCTACGTGTTCCCGGACGGCGAGCTCATCCCGGTGGGCCGCACCGTGTCGATCATCGAGGAGTCCGGCTTCGAGATACGCGACGTCGAATCCCTTCGCGAGCACTACGCCCTCACGTTGCGCTGCTGGGTGGCCAACCTCGAGGCCGACTGGGACCGGGCGGTGCAGCTGTCCTCTCCGGGTCGCGCGAGGGTGTGGCGGCTCTACATGGCCGGCTCCGCACTGTCCTTCGAGGCCGGCCGGATCGGTGTCAACCAGGTGCTGGCCGTGCGGGTCGGACCCGACGGCAGCAGCGGCCTGCCGCCGACCCGCGCCGACTGGCTCGGCACCGTCTAGATGACCGTCCTCGCGGTCACCGTCATAGGGCGCGACCGACCCGGGATCATCGCCGAGGCGACCGGCGTCCTCGGTCGGCTCGGGGGCAACCTCGAGGACTCGACCATGACCATCCTGCGTGGTCACTTCGCGATGGTCCTCGTGGTGTCCACGGACGCCGACATGGGTGCCGTCGAGGAGGCCCTGGCCTCGATGGCCGAGGACGGGTCGCTGTCCGTCTCCGTGCGGGCGGTGCCGGTCGAGCCGACGGCGCAGCCCGCGGGACCGGCGTACCTGCTCTCGGTGCACGGCGCGGACCGACCGGGGATCGTCTCGACACTCACGGCGGTGGTCGCAGAGGCGGGCGGCAACATCACGGACCTGTCGACCCGCCTGACCGGTGAGCTGTACGTGCTGCTGGCCGAGGTGGACCTGCCTGCGGCCGCTGACCCCGACGTACTCGCGCAGCGGTTGCGGGACACCGCGGCGCGGCTCGGTGTCGAGGTGTCCCTGCGGCCGTTGGATCCCGACGTGCTGTGAACGGGCTGCTGCCGGAGCTGCCCGACGGCCAGGTGCGCGCGGTGCTGCGGGCCCCGGCCCAGGCGCTGGCCGACCCGTGCTCGGAGGTCGACCCGCGCGACGGCTCGGTCGTCACCCTTGCCGCCGACCTGCTGGCGACCCAGCTCCTCTCGCCCGGCTGCGTCGGCCTGGCCGCCAACCAGATCGGTGTGTCGGCACGGGTCTTCTCCCTCGACGTGACCGGGCACCCGAAGGCCCGGACCTGTCACGGCAGGCTGGTGCTGGTGAACCCGGTAGTGGTCACCGCGACGCGCTTGGAGCGTGGCCGTGAGGGCTGCATGTCGGTGCCGGACCTGACCGGTGACGTACGACGGGCGTCACGGGTCACGGTCACGGGGCTCGCCCCCGGCACCGGGGACCTGATCACGATCCAGACCGATGCGTTCGAGGCGAGGGCTCTGCAGCACGAGATCGACCATCTCGACGGGATGCTCTTCCTCGACCGCGTCGCCGGAGCACATGCCCTGCACGCCCGCCAGGTCTACCTGTGAGGCATCGGCGCCCGCGCAGCGGCGTGAGGAAGCGGCCGGCGCAGCTGCGGCCTCGACCCGGGCGCCCGGCTAGGCTCGTAGGGTCGCCCGGATGGCGGAACTGGCATACGCAGGGCCCTTAAAAGGTTCGGCCGAGAGGCATGCGGGTTCGAGTCCCGCTCCGGGCACCAGGCGTTCTCCGGCGCGATCGGGCGCGGACGGGAACCTGAGGGTGGTAGATCCGCGTTACTCTTCCCACCTGAGCCCGCAACCGCGGGCGCACCGCGGAGGGACCCCATGCAGAGCCGCAACCCTGTCTTCAAGAACAGCCCGGCCTTCAACGGCCGTGGCGGGTACGCGACGTCCGACGCGCCCGCCGGCACGGCCACCGCCACGGATCTCGAGCAGATCTACGCCGCGCCGTCGGCGACCGGGGCACAGACCGGCCGGATGACGATGGACGACGTCGTCATGAAGACCGGGATCCTCTTCGTGGTGCTCCTGACGACGGCCGCGATCAGCTACTTCGCCATCACGCCGAAGATGACGGCGGCACCGATCATCGCCATGGTGGTCGGGCTCGGCATGGGGCTGTTCATCTCGTTCAAGCAGTCGACGAACGCAGCGTTGATCATCACCTACGCAGCCGTCGAGGGCGTGTTCGTCGGTGGGATCAGCTACTTCTACCAGAGCTACGTCGACTACGGCTCGACCACCGGCAACGCCCCGAACATCGTGGCGCAGGCCGTCCTCGGGACGCTTGCCGCGTTCGTCGGGATGCTGGTGCTCTACCGCAGCGGCAAGCTGCGGGCGACGCCGAAGTTCACCAAGGGCCTGCTGATCGCCGGGTTCGGCTACCTGGCGGTCGCTCTGGTCAGTTTCGTCTCGTCGTTCTTCGGCACCGGCGACGGTTGGGGCTTCTACGGCGTGGGCGGGCTCGGCATCCTGCTGTGCGTCGGCGGCGTCGCGCTGGCCAGCCTGTTCCTGATCCTCGACTTCGACTTCATCGAGCGTGCCGTCAAGGCCGGTGCGCCGCGCGAGACCGCATGGCTGGCCGGCTTCGGTCTGATGGTCACCCTGGTCTGGCTCTACCTCGAGATCCTGCGTCTGCTGGCCATCCTCAACCGCCGCTGACCGGCGTACCGGCTCACCATCACGTCGAGTGGCGAGAACTGGCCGGCCTTCAGCGGTCCGGACCGGCCAGAACACTCGCGACTCGATGGCTGTGGTGGGGCTGTCAGCCCTCGACCGTGGGTCCGGCCCGCTCGATCTCGAAGCGGACGAGGACTCGCTTGTCCTCCACCATGGCCCGTCGGTAGTCGTCCCAGTCGGGGTGCTCGCCGGAGCAGCGTCGGTAGTAGTCGACCAGCAGCTCGAGGGCGTCCGGCATCGACACGATCTCCGCGCTGCCCTCGACCTGCCCCCATTCGCCGAAGAACCCGTCGTTGAGCAGACAGAGCGCGATCCGCGGGTCGCGACGCAGGTTCTTGACCTTGATCGCTGTCTCTCGGGACGACACGATCACCCGTCCCTCGGCGTCGACCGCGGCGGTGACCGGGGACAGCTGAGGGCGCCCGTCCTTGCGGATGGTCGACAGCACCACCCGGTGGTTGTCCCGCAGAAAGACCCGGGCCTGCTCGGGCGTCACGCCCTCAGCCCTGGCGTCGCGCGCCGCGCCGCTTGTCGTGCTCGTGCACGATCGCCGTGGCGTGACCGTGCGCGATGCCGTGCTCGTCGCGCAGCCAGTTGACCCGCTCGTCGAAGCGCAGCAGCCCGGGGCCGGCATCGAGTGCCTGGAACCACTCCGGCAGATCACGTCCGGTGGCCTGAGGCACCCGTTCGATCAGCTGCTGATGTGTCGCCTCGGAGTGGTGCAGGGACATCGAGCGCCTCCAGCGGTCTCGGGGTCAGCGGTCCATGGCTACGAGCCTGCCCGACGCTCACACCGGCGCACAACCCCCTCATGGATGTCGATCAGTAGTCTGCTCGGATGGTCTCAGGACCCGGACCGGCAGGTGCCGCGCCGGCGGAGCAGGGGGCCATGGAGGCCGACGTACGCCGGGTCGCCGACCGGCTGCGTGGGCTGTCCCAGGCCCGGCTGGCCGCGCCGGTGCCCGGCCACCCCTCGCGCGCGGCCGCCGGACGTGCGCTGGCGACCCGGCTGGCGCACGCGGCGCAAGGCGTCGAGGGCCGCGGTGACCCGGCTGAGCCGACCTGGCGCGACCTGCCCGAACTGTCGGACTTCGCCGTGGGCGACCAGGTGGCCGTGACCGGCAACGACCTGTTCCGGTCGCTGGCCGGCCTGCCTACGGGCACCTCGGTCTGGGCGTCGCCTGGCCGCCGGGTGAGCGTCGGGCGGCTGCTGTCCGAGCTGGGGGACGCCGTGGCAGAGGCGCGCCGGCTGCTCTGACCTTCGTGGCCGAGACCTCTCCGGCCGGCACGGGCGGCATGGACGACACCTGGCCGGACGGCCCGACGCAGTCCCTGACCATCGGATCCGAGCGCGGCACCTGGCTGCGATGCTGGCCCTGTGGAGCCGGGCGGCCAGGACACCCTGGAGGGTGGTCGGGACGACCAGCCAGGGTCGACCCGGACACGCCGCTCGCTGGTGCCCGCGGTCGCGGTGACGGTCCTCGCCCTGGCGGTGGTCGGCTGGCTGGTGCAGATGTCCGACGACGGCCGAGAATCTCCCGACCCGCCCCGGCCGACGCGCATCGAGCAAGTCCTGCCGTCGCTCGTCGAGCCGGTGCAGGACCTGGGTTTCCTCGACAGCTTCGGCTACCACCTCGACCAGCGTTGCCGGTGCGCGGTCGTGCGGGTCCCCCTGCAGAACCCCAACAGCGAGACCGTGCTCGTGCGGTCGGTCCACCTGTCCGGTGCCGCCGTGCCCGGGGGCCAGGTGGAGGCCGAGGTGCTGCCGACGACGGTCGCCGAGGCCAGCATGAGCGACCCACGCGAGCGGCCCCCGCTGGTGGCCCAGCGCATCGCGCTCGATCCCGACGGCGGGCAGGCCGCGCTGGTCGTCTGGCTGCGGCCGGACTGTCTGCACCGGCTGCCTGCGCCGAGGATCACCGTGCACTTCACGATCGGCGCCGCCCGGCATACGCAGGTGCTGCCGCCGCTGCCGCTGGACGGCCACAACCGCCCCGCCCTCGCCGGCGTCGTGGCCGACACGTGCGCGAGCTAGCTAGCTCAGGCGCTGGAGCACCATGGCCATGCCCTGGCCGCCGCCGATGCACATCGTCTCGAGGCCGAACTCCTTGTCACGGGTCTGCAGCCCGTTGAGCAGGGTCGTCGTGATCCGGGCGCCGGTCGACCCGAAGGGGTGCCCCAGGGCGATCGCGCCGCCGTGGACGTTGAGCCGGTCGATGTCGATGCCCAGCTCGCGGTACGACGGGATGACCTGCGCCGCGAAGGCCTCGTTGATCTCGACCAGGTCGATGTCCTCGATGCCCAGGCCGGCCAACGCCAGGGCACGCCGCGATGCCTCGACCGGCCCGAGCCCCATGATCTCCGGCGACAGTCCCGAGACGCCCGTGCTCACGATGCGGGCGAGCGGTGTGAGACCGAGCTCGGCGGCCTTGGTGTCCGACATGATCACCACTGCCGCGGCGCCGTCGTTGAGCGGGCAGCAGTTGCCCGCGGTCACCGTCCCCTGCTCGCGGAAGACCGGCGCGAGCGCGGACACGCCCTCGACAGTGACCCCCGGTCGTGGTCCGTCGTCCTTGGCGACGACCGTGCCGTCCGGCGTCGTCACCGGCGTTATCTCACGCTCGAAGAAGCCGTCGGCGATCGCCTTCTCGGCGAGGTTCTGCGAGCGCACGCCGAACTCGTCCTGCTCGGCCCGCGTGATGCCCATCGAGGTGGCCAGGTTCTCGGCGGTCTGGCCCATCGCGATGTAGACGTCGGGCAGCGCACCGTCCCGGCGCGGGTCGTGCCAGACCTCGTTGGACGCGGCGGTCGCATCCGTGCGGGCCCGAGCCTCGTCGAAGGCGGGGTTGAGGAACTCCTCACGCCCGGCTCCGGCGCCCGTGAACGCCGGGTACCGCGACACGCACTCGACCCCGCCGGAGACGAACGCGTGACCCTCGCCCGCCTTGATCGCGTGGAACGCCATCCGAGAGGTCTGCAGCGAGGACGCGCAGAAGCGGTTGACCGTGGTGCCCGGCAGGTTGTCGTAGCCGAGTGCGACGGCCACCCGGCGCGCCATGTTCAGCCCCTGCTCGCCCTCGGGCTCGGCGCAGCCGAGCATCAGGTCGTCGAGCTCGGCCGGATCGACGGACGGGATCTTGTCGAGCACGGCGCGCACCGCCGTCGCCGCGAGGTCGTCCGGCCGGACCTGGGTGAGCGAGCCCTTGAACGCCCGCCCGATGGGCGTCCTGGCGGTAGCGACGATGACGGCCTCGGGCATGCGGTCCTCCAGCGGTGGGGTCGACGTTCAATTGAACCCGAACAGCGGGGTCGGCACGGCGCCGGGTCCGGCGGCCGGACCGCACGTAGCCGCCGGAGCTGCGGCGGCTCGAGCTCAGTCGGTGGTCGCCGCCTGGTCCTCGGCCGTCTGCTGCACCTCGTCGCCGCTCTGGGCGGGACGGTGCCGCAGCAGCACCCAGCGACCGCGCGGACCTCGGTCGCGTCCGGCGACGGAGGCGGCCGCGACCTCGGTGCCCGGTTGGTCGGCCGCCTGGGCCGCCGCCATCGCGATCGGCCGCACACCCTCACCGCGGGTCAGGTCGGGCTTCGACTCCTGCTCGCCGCCGAACCAGACGCCCAGCGCCGCGCACACCGAGGGCAGCATCGTGGCCGCCGCGCTGGCGTAGCCCGCGACCGAGGGGTGGAAGCGGTCCGGGCCGAACATCTCGGCCGGGGACGCCGCGAACTCCGGACCGAGAATGTCGCCGAGGGATACGGTCCGGCCACCCGCCTCGACCACGACGATCGTCTGCGCGGCGGCGAGCTGGCGGCTCCAGCGCCGCGCGATGAAGCGCAGCGGCTGCGCAACCGGCTCGATGGTGCCGAGGTCCGGGCAGGTGGCGACGACCACCTGGGTTCCCGAGCCGGTCAGCCGGCGGACCACCTGGTCGAGGTGGCGCACGCTGGTCGACGGCCGCACCCGATGCGTGACGTCGTTGGTGCCGATCATGATCACCGCCACGTCGGCGGCCGGAGTCTCGTCCGCGCCGTCGCCGGTGGCACCAACCGGCCCCGCTGCCGTCTGGGCCCGGGCTGCGTTGACCCGGTCCAGCTGCTGATGCAGATCGCTGGACTGCGCGCCGACGAAGGCGGCGCTGGTCAGGCGCACCGGTCGTGACGCGCTCTCGGCCACGCCGGAGGCCAGCATCGCTCCCGGGGTCTGGTGAGGATGCTCCACGCCGAGCCCACAGGCGGACGAGTCACCCAGCAGGACCAGCGACAGCGGCGTCCCGTCGTACCCCTGGCCGTAGATCCCGTCCGCCGACGGTGGCGTTCCCGTGGGTTCACCGATCGCGCGGCGCGCCAACATCGCCTCGAACCGCATCAGCCCGATGGCGCCGGCGGTCAGGATGCCGAGCCCGCCCCCGCCGTACGCCGCGGCGGTGGCGATCCGCCTTGCGTGCGACGCCCGGCTCATTGCGCGCCACCCTTCACCCGCAGGAAGCCACGCACCGCCTCGCGCGCGTCGTCGCGGATCTCGGGTCCGTGCGTGAAGGCGGCCAGCTTGTAGTCGAGCTCGCCCAGGACGTGGGCGGTCTGCTTGGTCATCGCGATGTCGGTGCAGCGGAGCTTGAGCGGCCAGGTGCGCCGGCCGAACATGTTCCAGATCGAGTCGCCGGTGATGAGGATCCCGGTCGGTTCGTGCAGCAGCGCCACGTGGCCGGGGGTGTGGCCCGGCGTGTGGATGACGCGAACCCCGCCGCCGAACTCGAGCACCTGCCCGTCGTACAGCTCCTCGTCGACCTCCGTCGGTGCGGACTTCGGAGCCCGCCGGACCAGTCGCCCGCCCAGCGTCGTGCGGTCTACCACCGGACCCTTGCCTTCACGGACGTACGCCGCGTCCCGCTCGTGGATCGCGACGGTCGCCCCGGTGCGGCCGCGCATCCGGGCGAGTCCTCCGATGTGGTCGTTGTGCGCGTGCGTCGCGATGATGCGAGTGACGTCGCGTGGGCCGGCCCCGATGTGCTCCAGGGCGGCGAGGATGCGTCGCGGGGCGCGGCGGTAGCCGCTGTCCACCAGCGTCACCTGGCCGTCGTCGTCGACGAAGGCGAACGTGTTGACCAGGTCGTTGGCAAAGGTGGGGATGCGCCAGACGTTCGGCGCCAGCTCGACAGCGGGGGTCGCGGCCACCCAAGGGAATGTAGCGGACCCGGCGGCCGCCCCGGTGGGTCGCGGCCGGCGGAGAGCGTCGGCCCAGCGGGATGCCCGATTAGGCTGCCGCCATGGAGTACTACGAGTCTCTCGTGGACCTGGTCGGCAATACACCGCTGGTCAAGCTGTCGAAGGTGGCGAGCGACGTCGCGCCGACTGTGCTGGCCAAGGTCGAGTACTTCAACCCCGGGGGCTCGGTGAAGGACCGCATCGCACTGCGGATGATCGAGGCCGCCGAGCAGTCGGGCGAGTTGCGTCCTGGCGGCACCATCGTCGAGCCGACATCGGGCAACACCGGCATCGGGCTGGC
>JAVEDG010000173.1 GCA_030841245.1 Actinomycetota bacterium | reverse complement strand
TGCACCAGTCCGCGGATCTGGTCGGGGGTGGCCACGTTGCCCGTCGACAGCTCGGGGCGTGCCGGGTCGAGGTTGTTGTGGTCGATGAGCAGGACCCCGCCGAGGTGCCAGCGGGCCACCACGGCGGCCGGGGTCGGCTCGCCGTACAACGCCAGGTTGGCGGCTCGCTGGTCCGCCGTTACGGTCCGGGCGCCGCTGCCGTAGACGTACGTCGTGAACAGCTGGCCGACCAGCTCTCGGTCGGTGAGGCCCGCCGGGTTCGCGGCCGGCGACGGCGTGGTCGTGGCAGGGGCTGATGTGCTGCCCGGGCCGGTGCCCGCTCGGGTCGGCGAGCTGCTCGGTCCGGGGCCGCCGGAAGCCGGGCTCGCGGCGCACCCCGCGGCGGCCAGCAGCGCCGCGAGGCCGAGCCCGCAGAGCCGTACCGCGCGTGGTGTCACATGACGATGATGGCTGCTCCGGTGAGCAGAACGGCTGCAAGCGCGCAGAGGACCAGCAGCGGGATGACCCACGAGCGCGGATCGGCCGCAATATCGTGCGCCCGGCCGTCGACCAGCTGCTCGTGCTCGATCCACTCCAGCAGCACGTGGCGCGCCGCCGGCTCGCTGACCTGCTCCACCGGGGCATACCTCGGCACCTCGAGCGAGATCTCCAGCATCCCGAGGGCTCGCAGCTCGCGCTCCTTGCGCCGGGTCATGCCCGTTGTCTGCCCCGCCCGCTGCACCGGGAAACGGATGTCCGGCCCGCGCGCGTCGCCGTCGAGTGGCGCGTTCTGGTCGGTCCTGCGGGTCGAGAGGCGCGAACCGACTGCTCCGAGAGCCGGATATCGACCACTTTGCGCCAGTCCACGGGACGGCGTGTCATATCCCCTGTCAGGCGGTGAGCTCGTCCGGGGCGGCGTCGAGGGCAGCGGCGATGGCGGCGAGCAGCTCGCGAGCCGATGCGGCGGTCAGCTCGAGGGCCACCCGCTGCCCCGGTCCCCGCGACGGGTCGGACAGGTCGATGTTGAGAGTGTGCTCATCCATCGCGTGCACCGGGTGGTCGAAGTAGACCGTGGCGTCGGTCACGTGGAACCACTGACCGCCGGGGCCCTTGGCGCTGCCCGAGACCGGCGCCGCGATCGTCGTGTAGGTGCACATGTCAGTTCCCCAGGTGGGTGCCGTAGAACTCCGCGATCCGCTCCCAGCCGTCGTTGGCGGCGGCCACCCGGTAGGCCGGCCGGTCGACCGCGAAGAACGCGTGTCCCGCGTCGTCATAGCGGTGGAACTCGTAGGTCTTGCCGTTCTCCTGCACCAGCTTCTCCAGCTCGTCGACCTCGTCGGGGGACGGGTGCGCGTCGTCGTTGCCGAACAGGCCGAGCAGCGGAGCCCGCAGGTCGGGGAGCCGGTCGACCAGGCTGGTGACCAGCAGTGGGAAGTCCGCCGGCGGCGTACCGGTCACGAAGGCGCCGTAGCAGTCGACCGCTGCGTCCAGGTCGAGGCTGCACGCCGCGAGCACCGACTGGCGCCCGCCCGAGCAGTAACCGATCACGCCGACCTTGCCGTTCGAGGTCGGCAGACCGCGGAGGTACGCCGTGGCGCCGCCGACATCGCCCACCAACCGGTCGTCAGGGACCCCGCCCCTGGCGCGCACGGTCGCCGACGCGTCGTCGGGAGCCGCGCCCGGCGCCTCCCGCCAGTGGAGGTTCGGGCAGATCGCGTCGTACCCCATCTCGGCGAAGCGCCGCACGATCTCCTTGGTGGCCCGGTCGTAGCCTGGCATGTGGTGGATCACGACGACGCCGCCGCGCGGCCCGGCTCCCTCCGGCTGCGCCAGATAGGCCGGCACCTCGTCGCCGCCGTGGCCGGCAACGGTGACTGTTCTGGTGGTCATCGAGTCCGACATGCCTGGATCAAAGCACGGGGCGGGGATCGTCGCCGCGGGGGTTCGCGCCCGGGGACGTCTGGATCGAGCCGCCCGCGGCTCCACAGGGGCATGTCGGGAGCCGGCTGCCCAGATCCCTGCTCCAGTCGCCATACGTTGGACAGATGCGTGTCGTGGTTGGTGCGGCGATCCTGGACGGTCCGCGGCTGCTGGCCGCGCGACGGGTCGAGCCGCCTGAGCTGGCCGGCGGCTGGGAGCTGCCGGGCGGCAAGGTCGAGCCGGGCGAGTCCGACGAGGCCGCGCTCGTGCGCGAGTGCCGCGAGGAGCTCGGCGTGCTGGTGCGGCTCCGCGACCGGGTGGGGCCCGACTGGCCGATGACCGGGGACGCGGCGCTGCGGGTGTGGACCGCCACCGTCGTCGAGGGCTCGCCGACTGCGCTCGCCGACCACTCGGAGGTGCGCTGGCTCGATCCCGGTCACTGGCTCGACGTGGCATGGCTGCCGCTGGACCTGCCCGTCATCGAACACCTCGAGCGGACCTTGCAGGCGGACTGAGGGTCCGAGAGACGTCAGCGGGGCTGCAGGCCCATCTCGTGCATGTTGGACCTGGCCGACTCGGCGCGCGGGTTGGCCGGCCACAGCGTGAGCGACTCGGCCATCGCGGACTCGCCCTCAGGGCGGTTGCCCAGCCCCGTCAGCGCCTCGGCGAGCGTGACGAGGTCATCGGCGCGGGTCTGCCGCGAGCGGTCCCACCTCAGTGCCTCGCGGGAGTGCTCCGCGGCCTCGGCCAGCCTGCCGTGCACCAGGTGGTGCAGGGCGTGGGTGCCGGCGAGCACCGTGCCGATGCTGGCCAGCCGCTGCGCCTGCTGCAGCGTCGCGGTGATCTCGTCGTCGTAGCGGTCGAGGTCGATCTGCCCGGCCTCGGCGGCGCAGAGGAGCGCCCAGGCGTGGTCGGCCGCCGCCCGCTGCCGCGCGCCGCGACCGCGGCCGGCGTGCTCGAGCTTGGTCCGGGTCACGTCGGACGCCTCGACGAACCGTCCCTGCGCCACCAGCGCGTCCTGCAGTGCACCCAGCGCGGCAGCATCGCTCGGCTTGTCGCGCAACCGGCTCCGCGCGTGCTCCTCGGCCGCCGCCGCGTCACCCGAGTCGAGGGCCCGGTTGGCGGCCATCGCGGAGCGACGCGGGATCCGGCTGCCCAGCCACACCACGGGGTCGTACATGGTGTCGACGACCCGCTCCTTCATCGGGATGATCGCGTTGTCGGTGATCTTGATGCCTTCGGGGCACACCTCGGTGCAGCACTTGGTGATGTTGCACATGCCGAGCCCGTGCTGCTCCTGGGAACGCCGCTTGCGGTCCATCGAGTCCAACGGGTGCATGTCCAGCTCGGCCAGCCGGATGAAGAACCGAGGACCCGCGAATGCCTCCTTGTTGTCCTCGTGGTCGCGGATGACGTGGCAGGTGTCCTGGCAGAGGAAGCACTCGATGCACTTGCGAAACTCCTGGCTGCGCTCGACATCGGTCTGCTGCATGCGGTACTCGCCCGGTGCGACGCCGACCGGCGGCGCGAACGCCGGCACCTCGAGCGCCTTCTGGTAGTTGAACGAGACGTCCGTGACGAGGTCCTTGATGACCGGGAAGGTGCGCAGCGGGGTGACCGTCACGACCTGCTCCTCGGTGAACGTGCTCATCCGCGTCATGCACAGGAGACGGGGTTGGCCGTTGATCTCTGCGCTGCACGACCCGCACTTGCCCGCCTTGCAGTTCCAGCGCACGGCCAGGTCCGGCGTCTGGGTCGCTTGCAGCCGGTGGATCACGTCGAGGACCACCTCGCCCTCGTTGACCTCGACGGAGAAGTCCTCGAGCCCTCCGTCCGTGTCGTCGCCGCGCCACACTCGAAAGCGCGCCTTGTAGCCCATCAGGCCTTCCCCTCCGGCAGGATCGAGAGCTCGTCCTCGGTCATGTACTTGCTGAGCTCGTCGCGGTCGAAGAGCGAGAGCAGCTCGGGCGGCATCGTCGACAGTGGCTGCTTGTCGACCCGTACGCCGTCGCCTTCCGGGCGGCAGACCAGGTTGACCTTGCGCCACTCGTCGCTCATGTCTGGGAAGTCGTCGCGGGTGTGCCCGCCGCGCGACTCCTCGCGGATCAGGGCCGCCCGCGCCACGCACTCGGAGACGATGAGCATGTTCGACAGGTCGATCGCCAGATGCCAGCCGGGGTTGAAGATCTTGTCGCCCTGCACACCGATGCGCTTCGCGCGTGACTTGAGCTCCTCGAGCCGGCTCAGCGCCTCCTCGATCTCCTCCCGCTTGCGGATGATGCCGACCAGGTCGTTCATCGTCTGCTGGAGGTCCGCGTGGATCGTGTAGGGGTTCTCGCCGCCGTCGCCGTCGAAGGGCGCCTCCGCCGTACGCCGGGCCGACTCGACGTCCCGCTCGCTCACGGCCGGTCGCGCTGCGCCGAGCGCCTCGACGTACTGGCTGGCGCCCAGTCCGGCCCGGCGCCCGAACACGAGCAGGTCGGACAGCGAGTTGCCGCCGAGACGGTTGGACCCGTGCATCCCGCCGGAGCACTCACCCGCGGCGAACAGCCCCGGCACCACCGAGGCGCCGGTGTCCGGGTCGACCTCCACGCCGCCCATCACGTAGTGGCAGGTGGGGCCGACCTCCATCGGCTCCTTGGTGATGTCGACGTCGGCCAGCTCCTTGAACTGGTGGTACATCGAGGGCAGCTTCTTGCGGATCGCGTCGGCGGGCAGCCGCGAGGCGATGTCGAGGAAGACTCCTCCTGAGGGGCTGCCGCGGCCCTCCTTCACCTCGGAGTTGATCGCCCGGGCCACCTCGTCGCGGGGGAGCAGCTCCGGCGGACGGCGGTTGCTGCCGGGATCGTCGTACCACCCGTCGGCCTCCTCCTCTGTCTCGGCGTACTGCTTGCGGAAGACCGCCGGCACGTAGTCGAACATGAAGCGCTTGTCCTCGGAGTTGCGCAGCACGCCGCCGTCGCCTCGGACCGACTCGGTGACGAGGATGCCCTTGACGCTGGGCGGCCAGACCATGCCGGTCGGGTGGAACTGGACGAACTCCATGTTCAGCAGCGTCGCCCCGGCCTTCATCGCCAGGGCGTGACCGTCCCCGGTGTACTCCCAGGAGTTCGACGTCACCTTGAACGACTTGCCGATGCCGCCGGTCGCGAGCACGACGGCCGGCGCCTCGAACACGACGAACGTGCCGTTCTCGCGGGTGTAGCCGACGGCGCCGGAGATCCGTCCGGACGACTGGTCGCCGTCCTTGAGCAACGACGTGATCGTCGTCTCGGCGAACACCCGGATCATCGCCTGCGCGTCGCCGTGCGAGCGCTGGTCCTCCTGCTGCAGCGACACGATCTTCTGCTGGAGGGTGCGGATCATCTCCAGACCGGTGCGGTCGCCGACGTGGGCCAGTCTGGGGTACTCGTGGCCGCCGAAGTTGCGCTGGCTTATCTTGCCGTCCTTGGTGCGGTCGAACAGCGCGCCGTAGGACTCCAGCTCCCAGACCCGGTCCGGTGCCTCCTTGGCGTGCAGCTCGGCCATCCGCCAGTGGTTGAGGAACTTGCCACCGCGCATGGTGTCGCGGAAGTGCACCTGCCAGTTGTCATTGGGGTTGACGTTGCCCATCGCGGCTGCTGCGCCGCCTTCGGCCATGACGGTGTGCGCCTTGCCGAAGAGCGACTTGCAGACGATCGCGGTGCGCTTGCCCTGCATCCGCGCCTCGATCGCGGCGCGCAGGCCGGCACCGCCGGCACCGATCACGACCACGTCGTACCTGTGGCGTTCGATCTCGCTCATCCTTGGGCGTTCCCGTCGGTGTCAGTTGATGATGCGCAGGTCGGTGATGGTGCCGCTCGCCACGAGCCACACGTAGAGGTCGGCGATCATCACGGAGAACAGCGACAACCAGGCGAAGAGCTGGTGGCGCGCGTTGAGCCAGGACACCTGGGTCCAGGCCCAGTAGCGGATCGGGTGCCGGGAGAAATGGTTGAGCCGGCCACCCGTGATGCTCCGGCAGGAGTGGCAGCCGAGGGTGTAGGCCCAGATCAGCACGACGTTGGCGAGGAGGACCAACGTCCCCAGGCCGATGCCGAGGCCGCCGTCCTTGCCGTGGAAGGCGTCGATGGCGTCGTAGGTGAGGATCGCGGCCACCAGCACCGCGAGGTAGAAGAAGTAGCGGTGGATGTTCTGGAAGATCAGCGGGAAGCGGGTCTCGCCCGAGTAGAGCTTGTGCGGCTCGGCCACGGCACAGGCCGGCGGCGAGAACCAGAACGCCCGGTAGTAGGTCTTGCGGTAGTAGTAGCAGGTCGCCCGGAACCCGCCCGGCAGGACCAGCACGATCATGGCGGGGCTCATCCAGGCCGGCAGCGCCGGGATCGGCGTGCCCAGGAACTGGCTGGCGCCCGGCGCGCAGCTGTTGGACAGGCACGGCGAGTAGAACGGTGCGAGGTAGTGGAAGTCCTCGACCCAGTACGACGAGTCGTGGAAGATCCGCACGAGGCCGTAGACCAGGAACAGGGTCAGGCCCGCCGCGTTGAGCATCGGCGCGAACCACCACCGGTCGGTGCGCAGTGTGCGAGCCGCGATCTTCGCCCGGCGCGCGCCGAGGGTTCCGGTGCTCATGCTCGCCCCACGCTCCCGACCTCGCCTGCCTCGAGAGGGCCATCGGCCCGTCCGCACTGATCCGGAGGTCAGTTTGTCACCCCGCCGCGACAGGCCGGATACCGGCTCTGGCGCGCTCGGCGGGGCGGGTCGGCGCTCGCCGCGACGTAGGATTGGCCGGCCGCGATCGCGGCGCCTTCCAGATCAGGAACGAGCGACCCGCCATGCCTTCCGCCGTCCGCGACGACCTGCGCAACGTCGCCATCGTCGCCCACGTCGACCACGGGAAGACCACGCTGGTCGACGCCATGCTCTGGCAGTCCGGGGCTTTCTCCGCCCACCAGGCCGAGAGCGGCGACGTCAACGAGCGCGTCATGGACTCCATGGACCTGGAGCGCGAGAAGGGCATCACGATCCTCGCGAAGAACACCGCGGTGAAGCACCGTATCGGGGGCCGGGACGTGACCATCAACATCATCGACACCCCGGGTCACGCGGACTTCGGCGGCGAGGTCGAGCGCGGCCTGTCGATGGTCGACGGGGTCCTGCTGCTCGTCGACGCGAGCGAGGGCCCGCTCCCGCAGACCCGGTTCGTGCTGCGCAAGGCCCTGCAGGCCAAGCTCCCGGTCGTCCTTGTGGTGAACAAGGTGGACCGCCCTGACTGCCGCATCGCGGACGTGGTGGACGAGACGTACGAGCTCTTCCTGGACCTGCTGGACGACAGGGCCGCCACGTCCGCCGACGCCTTGGACTTCCCGATCGTCTACTGCTCCGCCAAGGCCGGGCGAGCCTCGCTCACCCGGCCCGAGGACGGCTCGATGCCGGAGGACAAGGACCTCGAGTCGCTCTTCCGCACGATCCTCGAATCGGTCCCGGCACCGACGTACGACGATGCGGCCCCGCTGCAGGCGCACGTCACCAACCTGGACGCGTCCCCATACCTGGGCAGGCTGGCGATCTGCCGGGTGCACCAAGGCGAGATCAGAAAGAGCCAGACAGTGGCGTGGTGCCGGGCGGACGGCAGCACCGAGCGGGTGAAGATCACCGAGCTGCTGATGACCGAGGCGCTGGAGCGGGTGCCGGCGGAGTCGGCGGGCCCGGGAGACATCATCGCGATCGCGGGCATCGCAGAGATCACGATCGGCGAGACCCTTGCCGACGCCGACGACCCGCGCCCGCTGCCCGTCATCACGATCGACGAGCCGAGCATCTCCATGACAGTGGGCATCAACACCGCCCCGGTCGCCGGCGAGACGGGCACCAAGCTCACGGCACGCCTCGTCAAGAGCCGGCTGGACACCGAGCTGGTGGGCAACGTGTCGATCCGGGTCCTGCCGACGGAGCGGCCCGACACGTGGGAGGTTCAGGGCCGGGGCGAGCTCCAGCTGGCGATCCTGGTCGAGATCATGCGCCGGGAGGGCTTCGAGCTGACCGTCGGAAAGCCGCAGGTCGTGACGAGGGTCATCGACGGCAAGATCGCCGAGCCGATGGAGCGGCTCACCATCGACGCGCCGGCCGACTACCAGGGCGTGATCATCCAGCTGCTGGCCCTGCGCAAGGGCCGCCTCGAACAGATGGTCGACCACGGCACCGGCTGGATCCGGATGGAGTACCTGGTGCCGGCCCGCGGGCTGATCGGGTTCCGCACCGAGTTCCTCACCGAGACGCGGGGGACGGGCCTGCTGCACCACGTGCACGAGCGGTACGAGCCCTGGCACGGGGAGCTGCGCACCCGGCCGACCGGCTCCCTCGTGGCCGACCGGCGCGGTGCGACGACCGGCTTCGCCCTGGCCAACCTGCAGGAGCGCGGCACGATGTTCGTCGGGCCGGGCACCCAGGTGTTCGAGGGCATGATCGTGGGCGAGAACTCGCGGTCGGACG
>JAVEDG010000172.1 GCA_030841245.1 Actinomycetota bacterium | reverse complement strand
GGCATGCTGTACGTCGTCTGGCTGCTGATCGACAACATCAAGTTCGCCGGCGGGGCAGGGTCAGCCGCCCCGTTCTTCACGGCGATCCCCTACCTCGTGGCCGGCACCGCGGTGGTCGGCCTGCTGGCCGTCCTCTGGCTGAAGTCGCGGAACAAGCCGGTCTATGACGCAATCGGCCGGACCGTCTTCGAGGAGACCCACGAGCGGGTCTGACCGGCGCCCCAAACGGTTCACCGGACCGTCCCGGTCTGGTGAACTGTCGGACGTGACCGACACGAACGAAATCCAGCGCTTCGAGCTGGACGCGGACGCCGACCCTGCCGGACTGACCTACACGTTCGGTGGGGCGGCGCCCGTGGCGTCGCTGACTCCGGGGACCGTGCTGTCCACCTGGACCATGGACTGCTTCGCGGGACGCGTGCGCTCGACATCCGACCTGGTGTCGCAGGTCTGTGACCCGCGGTTCATCAACCCGCAGACCGGCCCCTTCTTCGTCGAGGGGGCGGAGCCGGGCGACACGCTCGCGGTGCACTTCCGGTCGATCACGCCGCGGACCGGACGGGGTGCGAGCACGACGGTGCCCTTGTTCGGCGCGCTCACCGCGACGGCGTACACCGCGCTGCTGCACGACCCGCTGCCTGAGCGGACGTGGATCTACGAGATCGACCCGGTCGCGGGGGTCGTGCGCTTCGACGCGTTGGACTCGGCCTATCAGGTCGACCTGCCGCTGGACCCGATGCACGGCACGGTCGGGGTGGCACCCGCACTGGGTGAAGTCCGCTCATCGCTGGCCCCCGGTGACTGGGGCGGCAACATGGACACGCCCGAGATGCGCGCCGGCACCACCTGCTACCTCGGCGTCAACGTGCCCGGTGCCATGTTCAGCCTGGGCGACGGCCATGCCCGTCAGGGTGAGGGCGAGACGTGCGGCGTGGCCGTGGAGTGCGAGATGGACTCGGTCGTCGCCGTGGACCTGGTCAAGGGGGCGCCACCCACCGCGTGGCCGCGCCTGGAGGACGACGGGTTCATCATGACCACCGGCTCCGCCCGACCGCTAGAGGACGCGTTCCGGATCGCGCACAGCCAGCTGGTGCGGTGGGTGTGCGAGCTGACCGGCCTGTCCGCGATGGACTCCTACCAGCTGGTCTCGCAGGCGGTGCTCACGCCGGTCGCCAACGTCGTCGACACGACGTACACCGTCGTCGCCAAGCTGCCCAAGCGGGTGCTGCACGGGGCCACCGTCATGGGCGGGATGCACGACCGGCTTCGGACCGCATCGCGAACCTGATCGCCGCTGGGCCACTTCCTGCCGGACGGCTGACCGGCGCACGGGTCGATCTGCGGTCCAGCGTGATTGGCTGGGCTCGTGACCTTTTCGCCACGCCAGATGCTGGCGCTGCTGCACGACCTGCACGACCGGCTGCGCATCACGGTCGAATCGCTGTCGCCCGATGACCTGCGGGCCAGCGCCTACCCGAGCGAGTGGACCGTCGCCGACGTGCTGTCCCACCTGGGCAGCGGCTCGGAGATCGCGCTGCTGCGGGCCCGGGCCGAGGGGTCGGACGGGCCGGGGCAGGAGGAGATGGCCGAGGTGTGGGCGGTCTGGAACGCCCGTACGCCGGAGCAGCAGGCCGTCGAGTCGGTCACGGCGATCGGGGCGTACCTGCACTCGCTGGACGAGCTCGACGACGCGCAGCTCGAGGCGATCCGCGCGGAGCTGGGCGGCCTCGACGTGGACGCCTCGCGGGTCATCGGCCTGCGGGTCGCCGAGCTGGCGATGCACATGTGGGACATCGAGGTGGCAGGCGACGAGAAGGCCACCGTCTCGGACGAAGCGGTGCCGGTGCTGCTCGACGTGCTGCCGGTGACCATCAGGTGGGCCGCGCGCCCGCCGCACGAGCAGGACCCGATGCGCGTCGTGGTGCACCTCGAGGACGTCGCCGCGGACTACCTGCTCGAGCTGGGCGGCGGTGGCGGCCACCTCGTCCCGGTCGACCCCGACGACGGTGGCATTGACGACGGTGGGACTGGCGACGGTGGCACTGACGGCCGTGGCATCGACGCGACGCTGACCGGCTCGGCCGATGCGTTCCTGCGACTCGTCTACGGCCGCCTCGACCCTGCGCACACGCCCCACGTCACCGTCGAGGGTGGCGCGGACCTGGACCTGCTGCGCAGCTGCTTCCCAGGTCTGTGAGCCGGTCGCTCAGCCGGGCACCGGCAGACCGGCAGCCAGCGCGGACAGCCGGACCTGGCCGAGGAACACGCTGTCCCGGGCCTCCTCGGACATCCAGGCCAGGTGCCCGTAGGCCTCGAGCGAGGTGAACCCGTGCAGCGCGGACCAGGCGTGCAGCATCGCCTGGAAGCTGTCGGGGGGGATCGCCGTGCCGAAGTCCTCGTCCTTGTCCTTGGCACACATGACCACCGACGGGTCCACCTCGCGCACCAGCGGGGGTCCGAGCTCGCCGCGGTCGAGGGCGGTGATGAACAGGTCGGCGAGCTGGGCCATGGCCGCCTGGGCGGCCTCGGTGGTGGGACCCTCCTCGGGAGCGACGTAGCCGGGCACCGGGAGCCCGAGGATGAGGGCGAACTGCTGCGGTTCCGCCGAGGCCCACCGCCGGTACGCCGACGCGGCCGCGAGCCACCGGCCGGCGAGATCGGCCGCAGGCACCGACTCGCGGGCGGCCGCCAGCGCCGCGCCGAGCTCCCCGAAGGCGTCGGTGA
>JAVEDG010000161.1 GCA_030841245.1 Actinomycetota bacterium | reverse complement strand
GGCGAAGTAGCGGTAGAGCGCCGGCGGGGTCATGCCCATCGCCCGCGCGATGTCGGAGAGCGTGATGTCGGTGGTCTGCTGCTCGCGCATCAGCCGCCGCGCCGTGTCCTTGATCTCCTCCGTGGTGGCCGCGCGGGCGCGTTCCCGCCGGGTCCCACCACCCGCAGCCGGCCCGCCCGACGTCGCCACCCGGGCGCTCACCTCGTCGTGCGCTGCTGCGCTCACAGACCCTCCTCGGTCGACTTCTGTGAAGCATCTTCACAGAAATGAAGGGGCTTGACAAGTGTCCCCGAACGGTGTTTGTTATTCCTCATAACTGACCTGATGGACCTTCACCGCCGAGGACTGCCGCGATGACGATGTCCCGCTCCGCCACCCGCTCCGGCTCGTCGAGCCCCGTGGTCGCCGCCGGCGGCCCGGGGGCCGGGCCCGCCCGCGTCGGACCGCTCGGGCGGCTCGGCCGCGCCAGCTTCCGGCACCGGCGGCTGGTCGCCCTCGCCTGGGTCGTGACTCTGGTCGCCGCCGGCGTGCTGAGCGTCGCCTTCAGCGGGACGTTCAAGGCCGACTACTCCGCGCCCGGATCCGACTCCCACCGGGCACAGGACCTGCTGGACCAGCGGTTCCCGGCCCGGTCCGGCGACATCGTCGACGTGGTCGTGCGGGCTCCTGCCGGGGTCCGCAGCCCGTCGGCCCGCGCCGACGTGCGCGCACTGTTGACCGAGCTCGGATCGGTGAGCCACGTGGCGGGGGTCGAGAACCCCTACTCCACTCCGGGCAGCGTCTCCCGAGACGGCCGCACCCTGGTCGCCCACATCCGCCTGGACGTCGTGAACCCCAGTGACGTGCCGGTGCTGGTCAGTCAGCACATGCTCGACCTCGCCGGCCAGGCCCAGCGACCCGGCCTGCAGGTCGCCCTCGGCGGCCAGACCGTCGAGCAGGCGGAACAGGGCGCGATCGGCTCGGAGGGCATCGGCCTCACCGCGGCCGCGATCATCCTGCTCTTCACGTTCGGCTCGGTGGTGGCAGCGGGACTGCCGATCCTGGTGGCGGTCGCCGGGCTGGCGGTGAGCAGCCTGCTCACCGGGCTGGTGATCAACGTCGTCGACGCACCCGACTGGTCGACGTCGCTGGCAACCATGATGTGCATCGGCATCGGCATCGACTACGTCCTGCTCATGGTCACGCGGTTCCGCGAGTGGCGCGCCGTCGGCCTCTCCCCCGAGGCCGCGACGACCGCAACCCTCGACACCGCTGGTCGCTCGGTCATGGTCGCGGGCAGCACTGTCGTCGTGAGCATGCTCGGCCTGTTCGCGATGGGCCTGTCGTTCATGCGCGGGGCAGCCATGGTGACGATCCTGAGCGTGCTGGTGGTGATGGCGGCCAGCGTCACACTGTTCCCGGCCCTGCTCGGCTTCCTCGGGCGACACGTCGACCGGTTGCGGCTGCCCGTCGGGCGGCGGCGCACCGTCGCCGTCGCTGTCGGCGGCCACGTCGAGCCGAGCCGGGCCTGGCTCGGGTGGAGCCGGCTGGTCGAGCGGCACCGCATCGTCGCGGCGCTCACCGGCCTCGCCCTGCTCCTGCTGCTCGCCTCGCCGTTCCTCGGCGTGCGCTTCGGCTTCCCGGACGCCGGCAACGACCGCGAGACGACGTCGTCACGGCACGCCTACGACTGGCTGTCCGAGGGGTTCGGCGCCGGCGCCAACGGCCCGCTGCTGCTGGTCTCCCAGCTGCCGGCACGTGGCGACACCAGCGTCCTCGACGAGCTGCGGACGACGCTCGCGTCCGTGCCCGGTGTCGCGGCCGTGGAGCCGCCCCGGCTCAACCCGGCCAAGGACACCGCCGTCATGTCCGTGATCCCCACCACGGGGCCGCAGGACCCGAGGACCTCTGCGCTCGTGCACCGGCTGCGCGACACGACGATCCCGGCGGCCACGCAGGGCAGTGGCTCATCCGTGCACGTCGGCGGGGTGACCGCGGCATCGCTGGACAGCACACACAACATCGCCCGGCGCATCCCTTTGCTCATCGGCGGGGTCGTGGCGCTGTCGATGCTGCTGCTGCTCGTCTCGTTCCGCAGCGTCATGGTCGCCGTCAAGGCCGCCGTGATGAATCTCTTCTCGGTCGCCGCGTCGTACGGCGTGGTCGCGCTGGTGCTGCAGGGCGGCTGGGCCGGGCGGCTCGTCGGGATCGACACCGAGACGCCACTGCCCGCCTTCGTCCCGGTGCTGATGTTCGCGGTGCTGTTCGGGCTCTCCATGGACTATGAGGTCTTCTTGGTCAGCCGGATGCGCGAGGCCTGGCTGCGCAGCACCGACAACGGCCGGGCCATCGTCGAGGGGCTCGCCAGCACCGGTCGGGTGATCACCGCGGCCGCCGCGATCATGATCGCGGTCTTCGCCGCCTTCATCCCGAGCCAGGACGTCGTGCTCAAGGTGATCGGCGTGGGCATGGCGTCGGCAATCTTCATCGACGCGACCGTGGTGCGGATGCTGCTGGTGCCGGCCGTGATGCACCTGCTCGGTCGGGCCAACTGGTGGCTGCCGGCTTGGATGGACCGGGGCCTTCCCCAGCTGCACATCGAGGGCCGCCCGGAGATCCACCTGCCCGCGCCACAGCCGGCCGAGCCGGCCGCCGCCAGCACCTGAGGTCCTGCCCGTCCTGCCCCGCCGCACGCGGCGGGGCAAGAGCTGCGTCACGCAGGCTCGCCGTGGCGCTCGGCGCCGGTCCGCTCGAGGTCGTCGTGGCCGTGGCGCGTGATGGTCCGCCACGGGCGCACGATGAGGAACAGCACCAGACCGACGACGAAGATGACGAACATGACCGCGAGCGTCACCCAATCGGTGTTGAACAGCGCCCGCGGGCTGTCCAGGCCGGTCGGCGCGACAACGTTGACCAGCATCAGGCCGAGGTAGACGAAGGCCACGATCGTCACGAGCCAGCTCCACTTGCCGAGCTGGAACGGACCCTCCGCCTGCCATCCACGTGCCTTCGCGACGATCGCCCCGATCACGGTGAGCAGGAACGAGAGATAGATACCGCTGACCCCGAAGGACACCAGCGCGCCCAGTGCCGAGACGTCCTTGGGGTAGGTGATGAACAGGAACGTCTTGTCCTCGCTCGGGGTCAGGTTGACCATCAGCGTGAAGAGCACCGCGACGACCGCCCCGATGAGGATCGCGTTGACGGGCGTGTGGAAGCGTGGCGACACCTTGGACACGAACTTGCTGCCCGGGATGGCGCCGTCGCGGGAGTAGGAGAACGCCAGCCGGGCACCGGCACCCTGCACCGAGGAACCGCACGAGAAGAAAGCGAAGATGACCAGCAGCAGAAGCAGGTCGTTGAGCCAGCCCCAGCTGATGTTCGTCGACAGGATGTAGGGGACTCCACCCGCCGTGGAAGTCGCGGTCTGGTACCCCTTCGTCGTGTCCGGGGTGGCCAGGAGCAGTGCGGCGACCAGGACGAAGGACGTGATCCCGCCGACGACGAGCGCCGACCGCATCGTTCTGGGGACCTGTCGGG
>JAVEDG010000130.1 GCA_030841245.1 Actinomycetota bacterium | reverse complement strand
CGGCGCCAGTGCCGCACTTGCCGAGCACCTGCGCCGGCACCCCGGCCAGTGGCGGCTGCTCCACCTGGCCGACGGGTCACGCCCCTCCGCGTTCGGGCTGCGGCGCGCGCTGCTCGCTGCCGTCGGTGCCGACCCGGAGGCCGCGGAGCCACGCGCGACCGATGTCGGGAGCGGGGCCCTCGACTCGCTCCGGGTCGCCTACCGCGGTGCGTTGCTCGGGCTGGCTGCCCGTGACCTGACCGGCGCGGTCTCGGTCGGCGACGTCGCGGCAGAGCTCGCAGACCTGGCCGCCGCGACGCTCGAGGCGGCGCTGGCCGTCGCTCGCGCCGGCCTGCCGGGCGGCTCACCGCCGTGCCGGCTCGCGGTCATCGCCATGGGCAAGTGCGGGGGTCACGAGCTCAACTACGTCAGCGACGTGGACGTCATCTTCGTGGCCGAGGCGGCGCAGGGCGGCGACGCGGCAGCCGAGGCGGACGCGTTGCGCACGGCGAACGCCTTGGCCGTCACGATGATGCGCGCCTGCTCGGCGACCACGGCGGAGGGCACGATCTGGCCGGTCGACGCGGCACTGCGACCCGAGGGCAAGGCCGGCCCGCTGGTGCGAACCCTGGCCAGCCACCTGGCCTACTACGAGCGATGGGCCAAGACATGGGAGTTCCAGGCCCTGCTCAAGGCCCGGCCCGTGGCTGGCGATGCCGAGCTCGGCCGGCGCTACGTGGAGGCACTGGCACCCCTTGTGTGGGCCGCGGCCGAGCGACCGGACTTCGTCACCGAGGTGCAGGAGATGCGCCGCCGGGTGGAGGCAACGCTGCCCGCGGCCGCGAGCCACCGTGAGCTCAAGCTCGGCCCCGGTGGGCTCCGGGACGTCGAGTTCTGCGTGCAGCTGCTGCAGCTGGTGCACGGTCGCACCGACGAACGACTGCGCAGCCCCAACACGCTGGGGGCGCTCGAGGCGCTCTCGACGTACGGCTACGTCGGACGTGACGACGCGGCCGAGCTGGACCGCGCTTACCGCTTCCTGCGCACCGTGGAGCACCGGCTGCAGCTGCACCGTCTCCGGCGTACGCATGTGATGCCTGAGGACGAGACCGAGCTGCGTCGCATCGGTCGCTCGATCGGGCTGCGCAGCTCACCGGTCGAGGAGCTGCAGGCGCAGTGGCGCCGCCATGCCCGGGAGGTGCGACGGCTGCACGAGAAGCTCTTCTACCGACCGCTGCTGGCCTCGGTCGCCCGGCTGGGGCCCACGGAGGCGAGGCTCACGCCGGACGCAGCCCGTTCCCGGCTCGAGGCCCTCGGCTACGTCGACCCGCCCGGCGCGCTGCGCCACCTCGAGGCACTCACCACCGGCGTCAGCCGGCGCGCCGCCATTCAGCGCACGCTGCTCCCGGTGATGCTCGGCTGGTTCGCGGACGCGCCCGACCCCGACGGCGGTCTGCTCGCCTTCCGGCGGGTCAGCGACGCGCTGGGCTCCACCCACTGGTACCTGCGGCTGCTTCGCGACGAGGGTGCCGTGGCGGAGCGACTGGCCCAGCTGCTCGCGAGCAGCCGGTACGCCGTGGAGCTCCTCGAACGGGCCCCGGAGTCGGTCCGGCTGCTCGCGGACGACGAGCAGCTGCGACCCCGGCCGCCGGGTTCGCTGGCCGCGGAGGTCACCGCGGCGGTCGGCCGTCAGGGCGACGCGGCCCAGGCGGTGATGCTGGCGAGGGCCCTGCGCCGCCGGGAGCTGTTCCGGGTCGCGGCCGCCGACCTGCTCGGCGTGATGAGTGTCGAGGAGGTCGAGGACGCCCTGACCGACGTGGCAGCGGTCACCGTGCAGGCGGCGCTGGACGTCGTGTCGCGGGCCGAGGCCGCGGCCCGCGGTGGCGAGCTGCCGACTCGGATCGCGGTCATCGCGATGGGCCGGTTCGGCGGGCGTGAGCTCGGTTACACCAGCGACGCCGACGTGCTGTTCGTGCACGACCCGGTCGAGGGCGCCGACGAGCGTGAGGCGACGGAGGCCGCGCAGGCAGTCGTCGGCGAGCTGCGCCGGCTGCTCGCCGTACCCGGTGCCGAGCCGGCCCTCGCGGTCGACGCGGACCTGCGCCCCGAGGGACGGCAGGGCCCGCTGATCCGGACGGTCGAGTCCTACCGGGCCTACTACGAACGCTGGTCCAAGGTCTGGGAGAGCCAGGCCCTGCTGCGGGCCGACGCCGTCGCCGGCGACGCGGAGCTGCGCGAGCAGTTCATGGCCGTCGTCGACCCGCTGCGCTACCCCGCTGGCGGCATCGGCGAGGCGGACGTCCGCGAGATCCGGCGGATCAAGGCTCGCATCGAAGCGGAACGGCTGCCGCGCGGCGCCGACCCGGCCCGTCACACCAAGCTCGGCCCTGGCGGTCTCTCCGACGTCGAGTGGACCGTGCAGCTCCTGCAGCTGCGTCATGCTCACCAGGTCGACGGGCTGCGCACCACGCGCACGCTGCCCGCGCTGGAGGCCGCACGCGACGCCGGGCTGCTGAGCGCCCCGGACGCGGCCCGGTTGGCGCAGGCCTGGCGCACTGCGAGCCGGGTGCGCAACGCCATGCTGCTCGTGCGCGGCCGACCAGGTGACTCTCTGCCCGCGGATGTCCGGGAGTTGTCCGGTGTGGCCCAGGTCCTCGGCTACCCTCCGGGCGCAGCGGGTGCGTTGCTCGACGACTACCGACGGGTGACGCGCCGGGCCAGAACGGTCGTGGACGGGGTGTTCTACCAGTGACGGATCTCGCGGGACGCCGTGGGCCGGACCGGCCTGGGCGGTATCGCGACGCACTGCGCAACCCCGAGTTCCGCGGCCTGGCCGTCGCCAAGGCGACCAGCGACTGGGGCGACCAGATCGCGCGTGTCGCGCTGGCGGCTCTGGTGCTCGTGCGGACCGACAGCGCGCTGTTGTCCGTCCTGGCGTTCGTCGTCAGCTTTCTGCCGGCGGTGTTCGGCTCGGCCCTGCTCGGTGGGCTCGCGGACCGGCTGCCTCGCAAGGTCATCCTGCTCGGCTGCGACCTCGCCCGTTTGGTCATCGTGTCGCTGCTCGCGCTGCTGGCTGTCCCGTCGACCTCGATCTGGGTGCTGCTGTTCCTGCTCCTGCTGACCGAGAGCTTCCTCGCGCCGTTCGAGGCGGCGCGGGCCTCGATCCTGCCGGACATCCTCACCGAGCCGCGCGAGTACCTCGCCGGCGCGAACCTGATGCGGATGCTGTTCCAGGTCGACCAGTTCATCGCGCTGATGCTGGGAGCGGCGATCATCTACGCGGTCGGGGAGCGGGGCGCCCTCTTCCTCGACGCTGTGACCTACGGCATCTCGTTCGTCATCGTCGCCATGACGCTGCGTTGGCGGCCGGCACCGCGCTCGCCGAGCGCCCCGGCCACGACACTCTGGGCGGACTTCCGGGCCGGCTGGCGGGTGGTCGCGGACGACCCCGCGTTGCGGGCGATGATCGGGCTCGGCTGCGGCGCCGCGATCCTGTTGACCTCACCGGAGGCGGTCGCCCTCGCCTACGCCAAGGCGGACGGGGCCGGACCTGCCATCGGGGCCGCGCTGATGGCCAGCCTCCCCGCCGGCGCCACGGTCGGCGCGCTGCTCGTCGCTCGGCTGACCCCGATGCAGCAGGTCAACGCGATCGTGCCGCTGGCCGTCGCGACCTGCGTGCCGCTGCTGCTCACCTGTGTCGCGCCGCCGTGGCCCGTCGCGATGGCGCTGTGGTTCGTGAGCGGGCTCGCCCAGGGGTTCATGATTCCGTTGATGGCCACCGTGCAGCTGGTCACGCCGATGGAGTTCCGCGGGAGGGTGAGCGGCCTCGCGGCGGCGGGCTTCAGCGTCTCCACGGCCGCGACCTACCTGCTGGTCGGCGTGGTCGCCGACGCGACCACGCCGGCGTTCTCGCTGACCGCTGCTGCAGCTCTGGGCATGGCGGTCATCGGGCTGGTCTACCGGTCGTGGCCGCACGGGGCCATCAGGCGTTCGGCCACCCGGGTGTACGCCGCGAGCCAGCCTTAGAGCGAGTCGGTCTGCTCGGCCGGTGGACCCTTCGACACGTCCACCGCCCGGCGTACGGCATCCGCCAGGGTGGCCGCCGAGAACGGCTTGGAGATCAGCTCTCCCTCGGCCGGGCTGTCAGCGAACAGACCCGCCGTGTAGCCGGACATGAAGACGATCTGCAGATGCGGGAACGCCTGGCGGACCTGTCGCGCCAGCTCGGGGCCGGACATGCCGGGAAGCACGACGTCGGTGAGCAGCACGACCGGCCCATCGATGGAGGGCAGCGCGTCCAGCAACGACTGGCCGTCTGCGAACGACTCGACCCGGTAACCGGCCCGGTGCAGCAGTCTGGTGCCGACCTCGCGCAGGGCGTCCTCGTCCTCGACGAGCAGCACGAGCTCTTGCGATCCTGTCACGCCCGAGCTGGCCGGAGCACCCTGCTGGGCAGCGACCCCGTGCGTCGAGACAAAGGGGAGCGCGAGCTTGACGATGGTGCCCCGGCCCATCTCGGAGTAGATCCAGACTCCGCCACCGGCCTGTCGCGCCACGCCGAAGACAGTGGCAAGGCCCAGTCCGGTGCCCTTGCCGACCGCCTTGGTGCTGAAGAACGGTTCGAAGGCCTGTCGCCGCGTCTGCTCGTCCATCCCGGACCCCTGGTCGGTGACCGAGAGCACGACGTGGGGGCCGATGGCTCTGGTGCGGAAGAGCTCGTGGTCGGTGTCCCCCATGTCGGTGATCTCGGTGGAGACACTCACGACCCCGCCGTCCGGCATGGCGTCGCGGGCGTTGGCTGCCAGGTTCACCACGACCTGCTGCAGCAGGGCCGGGTCGGCGTCGACCATGCACGGGACGTCGGCGAGGTCGAGTCGGCGATCGATGTGCTCTCCAAGAGTGCGAGCGAGCAGCGCGTCGGCTTGCCTGATCACGTCGTTGACGTCGATCCGACGCCGCAGCGGCGCCTCCTGCCTGGCGAAGACCGTCAGCTGTGCCGTCAGCTCGGTCGCCCGCCGGCCCACCTCGATGATGCGAGTCGCCTGGGCCTGCTCCGCGCTGCCCTCGGGGAGTGCCGCCACCAACATCTCGGCGGTCAGGTTCATGGCGGCCAGCAGGTTGTTGAAGTCGTGCGCGATGCCGCCCGCCAGCTTGCTGAGGCTCTCGAGCCGCCGCTCGTGCTCGACCTCGCGCTCGAGCTCGAGACGCTGCTCGGTGGCCTGTCGTTCCGCCGTCACATCGCGGCCGATGACCGCGCCACCGACCACTCGACCCTCGGCGTTCTCGATCGGGAAGCCACGGACAGCGAGCGTGAACCTCCACTCGGGGCTCGTCGGGGTGTAGTCGAGCCACACCGGTTCCCCGAGCAGCGTCCGTTCGAGCAGGCCCCGGACGAATGCCTCGTCCGGGCCGAAGGGGAAGGCGGCCAAGCAGCTCATGCCGACCAGCTCGTCGGCGGACCGCCCGGACCTCGTCGCCGCGGCGCGGTTGGCGTTGGTGATCCGCAACGAGGTGTCGTAGGCGACGATGAAGTCCGTCGCCGCATCGACGACGGCATCCCAGCCGGGCGGGCCGTGGCTCGTCACCGCGTCCATCCTTTCGGCTGGTCCCCCGAGGGGGAGGTCGCCGGGGGGACCCGCCGGGCGTTCGGGTGTCTGGGAAGAGTCAGGAGCTGCTCCGAGTCTGCGGTAGCCGCACGGGTCCGCACAATGTCCGGATGCACAACGAACGTCCGGTGCGTGGACACCGGCGATGGTGCCGAGGCACTACGGGAGCGCGCGCGGTCACTCGTAGGGCGGGTCGTCCGTCAGGTGGACCGCGGCCTCCTCGGCGCTGGCGCCCGCCCCGTCCACGCCGACGTCGAGCGCGAACGAGTCGGCCTCGTCGTCACCACTGGCACCCTGGTCCGGAGCGACGAGGCGGCCGGCGCGGGCGAGCGGCTCGCGGTCGTCGTCGCTGGGCTGCTCCTCGTCGCTCCACGTGTCGTCGTCCGCCGCGTCCGGCTCCTCCTCGGCGAGCAGCTGGTCGAGGGACTCGCCGCGCCCCTCCTCCTCGGCAGTCACCCCGAAGCGGGTCGCACCTCGATATCCCTCGCCCGCGTCGATCCCG
>JAVEDG010000102.1 GCA_030841245.1 Actinomycetota bacterium | reverse complement strand
ACGAAAGTACTACCTGGAGCGGTCGCGAACCGGCCACAAGCTCAGCCAAACTCGAGGAGAACGCCGCGACCGCCACCTACCGGTTGGCAGTGCCGGTTGCGCCCGATCCGCGAGCACGCACAATGAACCTGTGGGTCTGATCACGCGGATCGGCCGGGCGCCCGGCGTACGCCGGCTTGTGCGCAAGCGCGAGGGTGACGGCGTCGTCACTGAGAGCCCCGACGCCGAGGACATCGATCCACGATGGTGCGAGGCATGCGGTCGCGAGGTGCTGCTCGGGCTCGCCCGGTGCCTGCAGTGCGGTGGCGCGCCACTGACGGCCGCTGAGCTGGCCCGGCGCCGAGGTGACCTGCCCCCGCCGCCTGGGAGTGGTCCGGCGTCCTGGCCGCTGTGACCACCACGCCATGCGACTGTCGCCGCAGCAGGGAGGGCGGCCACCGCTGGGAATGCCGCGGAAGAGCCGCACGGATGCCCTCTCCAACCGGAGCTGGGTGACGAGTGGGCGACAATCGTCGGGTGAGCGAGGATCGCTGGGCCCCGCTGGCAGACCGGTCCGTCGGCGGTCATTGCGGGTCGCTGCGGGGCCGGGTTCGCACCTATGTGATCGACCAGCACCTGCGCTGGCATCTGCCCGACCCGCCGGCCGCAGTGGTGGATGTGGGCGGCGGTGCCGGTCACCAGGCGCTTCCCTTGGCCAGGGACGGCTACCACGTGACCATCGTCGACCCCTCGCCAGCCATGCTCGCCCGAGCCGGGGAACTCGTGGCTCGGGAGCCAGAGGACGTCCGTGATCGAGTGAGCCTGGTCCAGGCCGCTGGGCAGGACGCTCCCGAAGCGCTGGGCGGCCGGCGCTTCGCCGGCGTGCTCTGCCACGGAGTACTCATGTATCTCGAGGAGCCTGCCCCGTTCGTGGCCGCGCTGGCCGAGCTCGCCGACGACGAGGGCGTGGTGTCAATCGCGGCCAAGAACCAGCGCTGCTTGGCGGTAAGCCCGGCTCTCGCCGGACGCTGGGTCGAAGCGCTCGCAGCCTTCGACGCTGACCGGCAGGTCAACGGACTGGACGTGGACACCCGCGCCGACGCCGTTGACGGGCTGAGCCAGCTGCTCTCCGACAACGTTGTCGAGCCGGTCGCCTGGTACGGGGTGCGGCTGTTCACTGACGGATGGACAACCGATCTCCGACCCCTCGACAACGAAGAGGACGTCCTCGCCGTCGAGCTCGAAGCGAGCCGCCGCGACCCCTACCGCCAGCTGAGCCGGCTGTTCCACCTCATCGGGATTCGGCACCGAGCCGAGCCGTAACGGCATCCCGCCAGCCTGGCCGCATTCACGGCCAGCGACGCACCCGCCGCGTGTAGTCGTCGTACGCGATACCGAACCTCTTGTGCAAGAACCGTTCCTCGGGGTAGATCGCGCCCCAGAGGACGAGCAGCACCGCGACCGGGAACAGCACGAGCCCCCAGAATGTGGGTGCCAGCAACGCCAGCCCGAGGTAAAGCGCGAGCAGACCGACGTACAGCGGGTTGCGGGAGAGCCGGTACGGCCCCTCCTCGATCATCGCGTGCGTCGCCTGCCCCGGCAGCAGCCCGGTCTCGTGCCGGCTGAACAGCCACAGCGACCAGCCGTTCCACCCCACGAACAACAGCACCAATACGCATCCGAGCGGAACCCGCCACCCGGCGAGGTCGACCGGATCACCCCACAGCCGGGTGGCCAGCCAGCCGGCGAGCAAGGGCGCGCCGATCGCGACCGGCGGCCAGAGCCGGAACGCGACCGTGTCCTCGGAACCGTGCGTCGTCATGCCCTCAGTGTCGCGGGTGGTGGCCGCACCGCCGGCCAGATAGCAGCCTCATTCAGCCGTCGGCATCGAGTGCGGCCCGGAGCTGGTTGAGCCCCTCGATCCTCCAGTGCAGCCCGTTGGGAAACTGGTCCTCTCGATCCCAGCGCCACGCTGTGACCATCGCACGCATCAAGATCCGGCAAAGGGCAAGCAGCTCTCGGTCCGCGCCTGGATAGTGCTCCGCGACTTCTTCGGGGGCGTGGGCGATGTCGAACTCGACCGGACCAAGGCAGCACGTCTCGAGGTCCACAAACAGCGGCCCCCTCCTGGTGTTCAGCAAGTTGCCCGGATGCGGCTCACCGTGCAACAGCTGATCGCCGCTACCTCGGGCGCTGATCGCTGCCCTCAGACGACTCAGTGTGTTGCTGAGGAGTTCCCGGTCGGGCTCCGGGAGCTCTGGGCTTTGCTCTCGGTCGGCAGCCACCCTTTGCGCGTCGGCGACTCGGTCGGTGAAATGAGGTGCCTCCAGATGGATCTCGCGCAGGCCGGCATGGAGCCGGGTGAGTGCATGCGCATAGTCGGGCGGCGCGATGTCTGAGGTTGCCACCGGCTCGTAGTAGGTCCATAGCGTGACAGCGAACGCGTCACGCACATGGACGTGGGGCTCCACCCGAGACTCGAGCTCAGCCACCGGGCTATTGGTTTCGGCCAGACGGACAGCAACCTCTACTTCGAACCGGGCACCGGAAAAGAGCGCCTGCGGCGCGACCCGGGCAAGGACGTCGCAAGGGATCAGGCGCACGACGATGCGGTTGGAGTTGTGGACGACAGCCGCATCATCGACTTGAAGGCCGAGGGCAGAGGCCGCGGCCACGCCGGCGTCAACTGCGCGCCGGACTTCTGACGGTTCCATCGTTCTCTCGCTCTTCAGTGCCCTCAGCCATGTCGGTTACCGACCCACCCTTCGACGTGGTGGGTCACCTAACCCCGAGGCCCACTCGTGCGGGACCTAAGCGGTCGCCGTCAGCTGGGTAAGAGCCAACGTGTTGCCGTCCGGGTCCTTGAGCCAGGCGGCCCTGAACCGGCCCGCATCGAAGACGCCTCGATCGTCGGTCTTGATGCCAGGTTGGTCGTAGCGTTCAAAAGCTGCGCCACGCTCGGCGAGCTGGTTCAACGTCTGGTCGAGGTCATCGACGAACCAGCCGGCGACGGTCGCTGACGATGCGCCGGCGTTGGCTGGCGAAAGGTAGACGAAGATCCGCGTTCCCTCCGCGCACTGATAGCGCACGCCTTGGTCTTCTTCTTCGACGGCGACAAGACCAAGCGTGTCTTCGTAGAAGCGCCTGGCGACGGCGAGGTCGGAAACGGCTATGACCGCGTCAACTCGGAAGTCACTCAGTCCCACCGAAACCTCCTCATGCGTCAGACCGACTCCATCGCCCACCGTCGTGGCATTGCCCGCAATGCGGTGCCCAGATGTGCCGCTGACCAGCATTGCAGCCATGTGAGCACGGTAGAGCGGACCACCGACAGGCCCGCGACCGACCCCCGTATGCCGTGGTCAGGACACGCCGGTCACCGGGCTGGGCCGCCGAAGCCGATCTCGTTGCCGTCGGGGTCGCGGTAGATCACCTTGCGCACCCCGTTCTCGTACGTCTCCTGTGTGGCCGGTTCGATTCCTCGGGCGCCGATGCTCTCTACCCGCTCATCGAGGTTGTCGACGAACACGGTGTGGAGTGCATGTCCAGCACGTTCCGGGAGCTCTTCGATGTAGAGGTATCGGTGCTCCGCAAGCTCCCACACCGCCTCGGTCGCGTTCGGCAAGAACGCGGGCTCGCAGCCCAGCAGCCGCTCGTACCAGGTGAGCGCGCGCTGGTAGTCGCTGACCGCGAGCCCCGCGAACAGGTCGAGCGTCATGTGTCCACGTTAAGCCCGGACCTGGTGACCCCATCCCGGGCGTCCCGTCGCTACAGACCGGCGAGCGCACCGGTCCCGACGATGAGCTTCCAGATCTGGGTCCGGAAATGGGTGAGTATCTGGGTGCTGTAGTGGTTGACGTTGCGCCAGACGTTGATCCCGTCGAGGAGCGCGGCGCAGCTCGGCGCGCCCGGGCAGACGACGCGGTTGACGTCGAAGGTGAACGTATGCGGGATGCGGGCTGCGGCGGACCGGAACACCCGGTCGCTGAACGTCGGCTTCCGCGGGAACGTCACATCACAACGGTCCACGTACTTCGAACTGGCCAGGCAGTCCAGCGGGTCGAACCTGCTGACGATGATGCTCTTCATGATGAGCACCCGCGCACCGGTCGAAGTGATACGACGCACGGTTTCGTCGGTCGTGTTCCGCAGCAGCTGGTGCAGCGTCTCAGCGGAGCCGCCGATCCTGCGCAGCGTGTGCCCGTAGACCGCGGGGTCGTCACGCGAGTACTCGGCGAGCACGACGACGTCCGGGTGCAACGCCGGAAGCACTTCGCGGTACCAGACGTCTCGCGCCTGGTCGCATGCCCTCTGATCGGCGGTGGGTTGCCAGAGAGTGGCCAGCTTCGCCTGCCACGGACAGGAGGCGACGACATTCATCGACAACGTGAAGCCATGCTCGTGCGCCAACCGGATGAGCATCGGCGCCACCATCCGGGCATGGCTGTCGCCTATGAGCAGGACGTGAGGGCCGGTGCCGCGCACCACGATGCACCGCTGCACGTCGGAGACGTCACAAGTGCGGGCTGGACCGGTGTCACCGACTAGAGCTGCCCAGTCGAGGCCCGGGACAGTTTGACGGTGCGCCCGGTCGGCGTGCCTGCCGGCAGGAGGCAGCGGCTCCGGAGTGGGTGCGTCGGACGTGCCGCCCGAGGTGCTGAGGTTCGCCGCGGAGACGACCGGCCGGCGCGGGCTGTCCAGCACCGGAGGCACCACCGCGATCGCCACCACAGCGCACAGCGAGACACCGGCCGCGACGGTCGGCCACCGGAGCCGGTCGAGGACGCGTGAGCGCCGTACGGGCATCTCGAGCCAGCGGTAGGACACCGCCGCGAGACAGGTCGACGCGACGCCACCCGTGATCGCTGACGCCAAGGAGCTGAGTCCGTACGCGTCGCGCAGGACAAGGATGATCGGCCAGTGCCACAGGTAGGTGCCGTAGGAGATCCGGCCCAGGTAGGCGATGCTGCGGTGAGACAGCAGACGGCCGATCCGACCGTCGCCACGCAGCACCAGCGCGGCGATCAGCACCGCACCTGCCGCAGTCGCGGCAAAGCCGCGCGTCGAGACCTTGAGGTCGAGAAGGCCGGTGGCGACCAGTGCGACTGCGACGAGGGCGGCCGTCGCGGCCGCATCGGCTGCGCGGACGGTCAGTCGGAATCGCACACCACGCATGGCGTAGGCGACCAAAGCTCCGGCGAGCAGTTGGTAGGCACGAGCGTCGGTGCCGTAGTAGGCGTGGTTGAGGTCCCGAGACGACCACAGCACCTGGGCGACGACGGACAGTGCACACGGGGCAAGAAGGCCAAGCAGCGGGAGACGCGGCCGTCGGCGACCAGCGCGTATGAGGCAGAGCAGTAGCAGCGGGAAGACCAGGTAGAACTGCTCCTCGATGCTCAGCGACCAGAAGTGCAGGAACGGGCTCCTGCTCACACCTGTCGCGAAATAGTCGTTCTGGGCACCGAGGAAGTGCCAGTTGGCGAAGTAGAGCAGTGCGCTCTGCGCGTCCCGGACGTAGGAGAGGCGCTGCACGACGCTCTCGACGAGCAGGAACGCGAACGACGTGACAACGGCGACGACGAGCGCGGCCGGTAGGAGGCGACGGGCGCGCCGGGCGTAGAACTGTCCGAACCGGATCCGGCCGAACTCGTCCATGTCGTTGAGCAGGACGTTGGTGATCAGGAAGCCGGAGAGCACGAAGAACAGGTCGACGCCGATGAAGCCACCACTCACGGCGGACAGACCACTGTGGAAGAGCACGACGAGGTAGACCGCCACCGCCCGGACGCCGTCCAACGCGGGCCGGTGAGCCCACGCTGGCCGGGTTGTCATACGGCATTATCCGCATGCTGTCGTGTCGGGCGCGTCGTGGCACCGCAGCCCAAGGACTTCTCCGGCAGGCATCGACAGAGCGGCTCGAATCAGGGCCGGAAGGTTCTGAGCAGTCACGTTCTCCTCACAGGAGGCCCACAGAGACCTCACATGAACGGCGCCCAGTCTCGGCGTTGTTGCCAGA
>JAVEDG010000074.1 GCA_030841245.1 Actinomycetota bacterium | reverse complement strand
GTTGATCGCGGTGATCGCGGCGGAGTTCAGCTGGACCGCGACGTTCGGCGTCATCGTCGAGCCCTGCACGGTCGAGACCTGCTTCGACGCGAACTTGGTGCCTGAGCCGAGGTCCGCGAAGGTGTTCGGTGACGGCCCGGGCTCCAGCCCGTCGTTGAGCGTCACCGCATCCGTGCTCACGTTCCAGACGTTGAGCGTCTCGACCACGTCGTCACCCTGTGCGTCAGGGCAGTTACCACGTGGTATCACCAGCTTGGCAGCAGAGACCCTCCCCGAGACGCGCCCCATCCAGAAGCTGAAGAAGCCGCGCGTTTCGCCGTAGTAGTCGTTCGGCGCGATCCCGTCCCGGCCCGTGATGTAATTCGTGTTGTTCAGGCACTCGTCGGTGCGCCCGAACTCCGAGCTGTACCAGCCCTGGTTGTAGCCGACGAAGGGATCGCCGCAGTCGGCCATTTCCGGCGTCTGAATCGGCTGGGTGGCCGTGGACAGCTTCTGGAGCGTCGTCGCCGACGCCTGGGCCACCCCGATGACGAAAGGCAGCACCAAAGCTGCCACGACGGCAACCACCAGCGCGCTTCGTCGCATCACCACTGGCGTGTCCTAGCCCTTTCGATCATCCGGGACTTCGGGCTACCGACTCTGTGCGTGCCGCGGCCCGGGACCTGACGAATCATGAAAGCTCCCCGCTTGGAGTGCCCGACGCTACGCGTCTGGGTCTGAGTCGCACGTTGTCGCACCTTCTGATCCATTCATATAGCGCTATGGGCCCATTCACTGGTCCATGACGGGTTGCTCGCTTTCTGTAACCGGAACGTGCGGACCATCGCTGGTTAGCTGTTCGTCCCGCTGATGATCTGGGGCACGCGACCGCGGGCCGTGACCCTTGGCGTGTACGCGCACGTCTGGCCGGGGACGACGACAGGGCGCGCGGCATCCTCGACGCGGCTCTTGCGGACTGTGTGCGGACTGCGGAGGTGTCGTGATGGACGTTTCCGCAGGTGAGAGCCGCTACCGCGCCCGGCTCACCGAGGACATGTTGAAGTCCGGCACCCGCCAGGCCGGCGTCGCGGTCCGGGTGAAGTAGTCGTTCCACTCCCGGCAGAGAGTCCGCTCGGTCAGCCCGACCTCGGAGAGCCGGCCCAGGATGTCCACCGGGCTCTCGTTGAACCTGAAGTTGTTGACCTCACCCACCACCTCGCCGTCCTCGACCAGGTAGACCCCGTCGCGTGTGAGTCCGGTCAGCAGCAGCGTCTCCGGGTCGACCTCGCGGATGTACCAGAGGCTGGTGAGCAGCAGGCCCCTCGCCGTGTCCGCCACCATCTCCTCCAGGCCCCGGGTGGCATCGGCGGCGCTGAACATCAGGTTGTCGACGAACGGCGTGACGGCAAGCCCCGTGAGTGCCGCCGAGTGCCGGGTCTGGATCAGGGCCGCGAGCTCGCCTCCCGTGATCCAGTCGGTCGACGAGATCGGCAGCCCGTTGTCGAACACCGACTCCGCGGCGCCCGAGGAGTTGGCGACCACGAACGGCGTGCACTCGAGCCCGGCTGCAGACGGGTCGCTCCACAGCCGCACCGGTCGCTCGCTCAGCCGCTCACCGACCCGGGTGCCACCGCCAGGTCGACTGAATACGGACCGGCCGTCGTTGGCGTCGCGGGCGATCGAGGACCAGTACTGGTAGATCAGCAGGTCGGCGACCGAGCTCGGCGGTAGCAGCGTCTCGTCCCGCCCGGCCGGCAGGTCGATCTGACGCTCGGCCCAGCCGAGCCGACGCCGGAGCTCGGCGTCGAGCTGCGGCATGGCCACGTCGCTGAAGTCGCGGGTGCCCTGGCCGACCCAGGTGGACCGGCTCCAGTCGCTGGACTTGCCGGTGATCTCGACGCGGCCGGTCGGCTGGTCGGTCCGGCGTCGCAACCCGGTCGACGTGGCAAGGTACGTCGTGGCGAGCTGGTGCTCCGCGAAGCCGAACAGCTCCCGGCCCTCCGCCCGCGCCGCGAGGAACGAGTCCCCGAGGTCAGCCGCGAAGTCGGTGAAGACCTCGACAGAGGTCTCACTGGGGGGCGCGTCCCACTCCGGATCGGGCGTTCCCGGCTCGATGAGCGCAGCCGCGTCCTCCGCCGGGCGGCTCGACCTGGCCGCGTCCTCGGCTGCCTGCACGAGTGCCTCGACCTGCTCGAGGCCGACGTTGCTCCGCGACACGACACCAGACGCGACTCCCTCGCCTGAGCCCACCGTGGCGATGACGGTCAGCTGCCGGCCACGCATCACGCCGTTCGTCGTGAGGGTGTTCCCCGCCCAACGCAGGTTCGCCTCGCTGGACTCCCGTGCGATGACGATGCAGCCATCGCCCGTGGCCTGTGCCAGTGCATGCTCGACGACGTCCTGTGGCCGGACCGTCCCCGTGACCGCCCCGGTGCTCATCGACCTGCCTCCGTCTGGGTGTTGAGGATCCGGATCCCGCGGAACAGCGTCGACGGAGCACCGTGACTGACCGCGGCGACCTGGCCTGGCTGGCCCTTGCCGCAGTTGAACGCTCCGCCGAGCACGTAGGTCTGCGGTCCGCCCGTCGCCTCGAGCGCCCCCCAGAAGTCCGTCGTCGTGGCCTGGTAGGCGACGTCGCGCAGCTGGCCGGCCAGCTGCCCGTTCTCGATGCGGTAGAAGCGCTGCCCGGTGAACTGGAAGTTGTACCGCTGCATGTCGATCGACCAGCTCTTGTCGCCCTCGACGAAGATCCCGCGCTCGACCCGGGAGATCAGCTCCTCGGTCGAGGGTCCGTCGGGATCGGGCTGCAGCGAGACGTTGGCCATCCGCTGGATCGGCACGTGCCCGGCGGAGTCCGCGAAGGCGCAGCCGTTCGAGCGACCCAGTGCCTTCAGGGCGGCCATGCCCCGGTCCAGCTGGTAGCCGACCAGGACACCGTCGCGCACGATGTCCCAGCTCTGACCGGCCACGCCCTCGTCGTCGTAGCCGATCGTCGAGAGGCCGTGCTCGACGGTGCGGTCACCGACGATGTTCATGACCGGGGATCCGTACTTCAGCGAGCCCAGCTTGTCGAAGGTCGCGAACGAGGTGCCGGCGTAGTTGGCCTCGTAACCGAGCGCCCGGTCCAGCTCGGTGGCGTGCCCGATGGACTCGTGGATCGTCAACCAGAGGTTCGACGGCGCGATGACCATGTCGTAGGCACCGGCGTCGACCGACGGTGCCCGCAGCTTCTCCACCAGCAGGTCCGGCATGGCGTCGAGCTCTGCGTCCCAGTCCCAACCAGTTCCGGTGACGTACTCGTAACCACGCCCGACCGGCGGCGCCAGGGTCCGCATGGTGTCGAAGCGGCTCGTCTCCTTGTCGATGCCGACCGCCTCGAGCGACGCATGAAGCCGCACGCGCTGCTGCGTCGTCACGGTGCCCGCGAGGTCGGCGTAGAACTTGTTCTCCAGCACGCTGTAGAGGGACGCCTCGGCGTGCGCGACCAGGTCGTGCGCGAGCAGGCCCGCACTGCGGTCGGCGAGCAGTGTGATCTTGTCATCGTCGGGCACGGTGAAGGGGTCGATCTCGTAGGACGAAACCCAGCTGACGTCACCGTGGCTCGGCTCGTCGGCCATCTCGACATGGTGCGTGGACAGCGGCCGGCTCACCCGGGCCACCGCCACTGCCTGCTCTGCGACCCGGACCGCGGTCTCCGGCGTCAGGTCGACGCCGGCGGCGAAGCCCCAGGTGCCGTCGTGCACGACTCGCACCGCGAACCCGGTGTCCTCGCTGTCGCTGAGCCCGTCGAGACGCCCGTCGTGCAGCGACAGCCGGCTGCCGCGGATGCGCTCCAGGCGGAAGTCGGCGTGCTGAACCCCCAGCTCGCGGGCCCGGCTCAGGGCTGCGTCAGCGAGGGTGCGGAGGGGCAACGACAGGAAGGCGTCGTCTATCTGGGCAGGCACCTGCGTCTCCGTGGGGTCGGACCGTCAGCGGCTGGGGTCGAGGGTGATCTTGCCGTGCGTACGCCGTGCGCGCATGTCTTCGTGGGCTCGGCGCGCGTCGGACAGCGGGTAGGAGCCTCCGTGCAGTGCCCGGAGCCGGCCGGCGGCGTGCAGGTCGAGCATCTCCTCCATCGCAGGGCGGAGACCACCCGGCAGGCTCAGCGCGTGCATCAGCCAGAAGCCGATCACGGCTCGCGAGGTGGCCATCAGCCGGCGCGGGTCGACCGGGCTGGGCGGCACTCGGCCTGCCATGCCGTAGGTGACGAGTCGGCCGAAGGGAGCGAGTGCCGCCAGCGACATGTCAAAGACGGAGCCACCGGTCATCTCCAGGACGATGTCGACCGGTCGCCCGTTGTTGGCCTCCTGCAGCGCAGCCGCCAGGTCGTCGACACCAGGGTCGATGGCGATGTCGGCACCGACATCGCGGGCCAGGTCGCGCTTGTCGGCGCTCGACGCGGTCGCGATCACCCGCTCGGCGCCGAGCTCCCGGGCCAGCTGAACCGCCAGGCAGCCGACACCGCCGGCGGCGGCGTGCACCACGACGGACTCGCCGGGAGCCAGCCGGGCGCTGGTCCGCAGCATGTGCCACGCGGTTGCGCCCTGAAGCACGAAGGCGAGAGCGGTCGTGTCGTCGACCGTGTCGGGCAGGGCGAAGACGGTCGACGGGTGGGCCAGCGCCTGCTCGGCGTACCCGCCGGACCCGACGAGCGCCACGACGCGCCGGCCGTCCTCGGTGCGCCCGGCCGCCTCGGCACCGGGGACGAGCGGCAGCCGCTGCGGTGCGAGGTAGTCGTTGGCCGCCTGGTGGGTGTCGGCGAAGTTGACGCCGGAGGCGGACACGTCGATCAGCACCTGGTCGCCGCGTGGCACGGGTGCCTCCAGCTCGACCAGGTCGAGGACCTCCGGGCCGCCGAAGCGGGTCACCTGGATCGCTCGCACCCGACCGACCCTAGCCAGCGTGCGCGCACGGCCGCGCAGCGAGGCTCGCGTTGGGGTACTCGCCGGTAGCCCGCTACGGTCCAAGGCATGAGTCGATCGGTGCTGGTCACTGGCGGGAACAGGGGCATCGGCCTTGCCATCGCGCGCGCGTTCGCGGAGGCCGGCGACAAGGTCGCGGTCACCTACAGGTCGGGTGAGCCCCCCGAGGGGCTCTTCGGCGTGCGCTGCGACGTGACCGACGTGGAGTCCGTGGACCGCGCCTTCGACGAGGTCGAGACGCAGCAAGGGCCCGTCGAGGTGCTCGTCGCGAACGCCGGGGTGACCCGAGACCAGCTGATCATGCGGATGAGCGAGGAGGACTTCACCACGGTGGTGGACACCAACCTCGGCGGAGCGTGGCGCGTGGCGCGGCGTGCGTCCAAGGGCATGCTGCGGCTCAAACGCGGTCGGGTGGTGTTCATCTCGTCGGTGTCCGGGTTGCTCGGGTCACCCGGGCAGAGCAACTACGCCGCCTCGAAGGCCGGCCTGGTCGGCCTCGCCCGCTCACTTGCCCGTGAGCTCGGCTCGCGGGGCATCACGTTCAACATCGTGGCGCCGGGGTTCGTCGACACCGACATGACGGCCGAGCTGCCCGACGACCTGAAGGCGACCTACCGGTCGCAGATCCCGCTGGGGCGCTTCTGCTCGCCGGAGGAGATCGCCAAGGTGGTGCGGTTCGTGGCCAGCGACGAGGCCGCCTACATCACGGGCGCGGTGGTGCCCGTCGACGGCGGGCTGGGGATGGGCCACTGACACCCGCCGGACGTGACATGGGACAGTGACACCCGGACGACGACGGCACCTGAACGACGACGGCACCTGAACGACGACGACGACCGGCAGGAGGACGACGATGGGCCTGCTCGACGGCAAGCGGATCCTGGTGACCGGTGTCCTGATGGACTCCTCGATCGCCTTCCACGTGGCCCGGATCGCCCAGCAGGAGGGCGCCGAGATCGTGCTGACCTCGTTCGGCCGCACCACGAAGATCACGACGGCCATCGCCCGTCGGCTGCCGACGACCCCGCCGATCGTCGAGCTGGACGCGACGAGCGCCGAGGACTTCGACCTGCTCTCCGAGCGGGTCCGTGAGCACGTCGACGGTCTCGACGGTGTCCTGCACTCGATCGGCTTCGCCCCCGAGTCGGCGCTCGGCGGCAACTTCCTCAAGACCGAGTGGGCGGACGTGTCGGCGGCGCTGCAGATCTCGGCGTACTCGTTGAAGGCGCTCGCCGTCGCCGCACAGCCACTCATGCCGGAGGGTGGTTCTGTGGTCGGCCTCACCTTCGATGCCTCCGTCGCGTGGCCGAAGTACGACTGGATGGGCGTGGCCAAGGCAGCGTTCGAGTCGACCGCGCGTTATCTCGCCCGGGATCTCGGTCCGGCCAACGTGCGGGTCAACCTGGTCGCAGCAGGCCCGCTCAAGACGACGGCGGCCAAGTCGATCCCAGGGTTCGAGGAGTTCGACGGCGTGTGGGCGGCACGCTCGCCCATCAAGTGGGACACGTCGGACTTCGAGCCCGCTGCGAGGGCCTGCGTGGCGCTGCTGTCGGACTGGTTCCCGGCGACGACGGGGGAGATCGTGCACGTCGACGGTGGCGTGCACGCGATGGGCGCCTGATCCCGCGGCCGACGGTGACGACCTCGAGATGACCGACGGCTGGCGCCCTGCGCTGATCGAGCTGCGCGTCCTCGACGGGGCGAACCTCTACTTCCCGCGACCTGCCGTGAAGCTGACGCTCGACGTGAGCGGTCTGCTCGCCATGCCGGAGGAGCAGGCCCGACGGGTGGCGGCGGGGTTGCACCTTTCCGCAGCACGGCCCGGTCCGGCCGGGACGGGGCTGCGACAGCGTTTCGCGTCGCGGGTCGTGGCCCGGTTGGTACGTCGGGTGGCCGAGGAGTCGGGCACGACCCGGCTGGCTGTGCGCAGCCGCCCCACGGCGGCACTGCACCGCCTGGTGGTCGCCTACCCGTGGCGGCACCGGGGACGAGCCGAGGCACTCGGATATGCGGTGGCCGGGGTGCTCGACCGGCTGCCGTCCCGGGAGCTGGACGACGCCGTACGGGCGGGGGCTGACTTCGTGCGGCGCAGCGAGCTCGGAGAGCCGCCGACGACCCGCCGTCCGCACATCCCGGTGGTCGCCGTCACCGGAACGAACGGGAAGACGACGACCTCGCGGTTGATCGCCCGGATGGGCCGCGAGGCGGGGCTGTGCGTCGGCTGGTCCTCGACCGACGGGATCTACATCGACGGGGAGCTCGTGGAGGCCGGTGACTACTCGGGCCCGAGCGGGGCCGGCCGGGTGCTCGACGACCCGTCCGTGCAGCTCGCCGTGACCGAGACGGCCCGCGGCGGCATCCTGCTGCGCGGACTCGGGGTCTCGCACAACGACGTCTCCGTCGTGACGAATGTCAGCGCTGACCACCTCGGGCTGCACGGGGTCGACACGGTCGACCAGCTGGCCGAGGTGAAGGCCGTCATCACCCAGGTCACTCGGCCCGAGGGCTGGGTGGTGCTGAACGGGGACGACCCGCGCACCTTCGCGATGCGGCGCTCGACGAAGGGGCGCCCGGTGGTCTTCTCCCGCGACCCCGACTCGCCGTCGCTGCGTACCGCGCTGGACGAGGGCGGGCGTGCCGTCACGGTGATCGACGGCGACGTCACCGTGCTCTCCTCCCACAGTGACCCGGAGCCACTCGTCCCGGTCGTCGACATCCCGATGACCCTGTCGGGTCTGTCGCACGTCAACGTGGAGAACGCTCTGGCTGCAGTGGGCGCCGGCCTGGCGGTCGGCCTGTCCCGCGAGGCGGTCGCCGGCGGCCTGCGGTCGTTCCGACCTGGCCCTGACGACAACCCGGGCCGGATGAACGTCTACGACCTCGGCGGCGTCACCGTGGTGGTGGACCTCGCCCACAACGAGGCCGGGGTGGCCGCCCTGGTCGCCGTGCTCAGCGGGTTGTGCCCGGCGGGAGGCAGGACCCGGCTGGTGGTGGGGGTGCCGGGGGACCGCACCGACGACATCGTGCGGGGGGTGGCCGAGCTCGGGGCCCGCGGCGCCGACGAGGTGGCCTTCGCGCAAAAGGAGCACTACCTGCGTGGCCGTGACCCGGCGGAGCTGGCCGCCCTGCTCGCCGCCGGCGCCGCTGCGGTAGGCGTCGAGGATGTGCCCGTGCACGCCACGGAGCTGGCCGGCCTGCAGGCCCTGCTCGCCCAGTGCGTGACCGGTGACGTGCTCGGCGTCATGTGCCACGCCGAGCGGGCCGCGATCGACGCGTGGCTGCGGGGGCAGGGCGCGACCGTCGACGGGCCGGATGAGATCAGGGACAAGGTGCTCAAGGCCGCGGGCGGCTCGTGAGCCGCACGGAGCCGCGCCGACCGCACGCGTCGACCGACGCTGTGGTCGAGCAGGTGTTCCGCGCGGAGACGGCGGTGGTGGTCGCGGCTCTGGCCCGGTGGCTGGGAGACATCGACCTGGCCGAGGACGCGGTGCAGGAGGCCTACATCGAGGCGCTGGACCACTGGGCCCGCGACGGCGTCCCGAACAACCCCGGGGCCTGGGTGACGGTGACCGCACGTCGGCGAGCGTTGGACCGGCTGCGTCGGGATCGGGTGGGCCAGGCCAAGCTCGCGCTGCTGGCCGCGGAGCCAGCGGTCGAGCCGGACGACCGGCTCGGCCTGGTGTTCGCCTGCTGCCACCCGAGCCTGAGCCGCGAGTCGCAGGTCGCACTCACCCTGCGGGCGGTCGGGGGTCTGAGCACTGCGGAGATCGCGTCGGCGTTCCTGGTCAGCGAGCCGACGATGGCGGCGCGGATCACCCGCGCCAAGCACACGTTGCGCGACCTGGGCGTCCCGGTGGCAGTGCCGGACCCCGATGAGCTCGACGAGCGGCTCGGGCAGGTCCTGACCGTGATCTACCTCGTCTACAACGAGGGCTACCTGTCCACGGCACCCGTCTCGGCCCAGCGCCGCGAGCTGGCGGTCGAGGCGGTCCAGCTGGCCAAGCTGCTGCAGGACCTGATGCCCACCGAGCCGGAAGTGCTCGGTCTGCTGGCCCTGCTGGTGCTGCACGAGTCCCGGGCCGCCGCGCGGTTCGACGGCTGGGGCCGGCTGGTGCTGCTGCGCGACCAGGACCGGAGGCGCTGGGACGCGGACGGCATCCGCGCCGGCACCGAGCTGCTCGAGCGGGCACTCGCGATGCGCCGGCCGGGTTCGTTCCAGGTGCAGGCCGCCATCGCGGCCCTGCATGCCCAGGCGCCGTCGTACGGCGCCACCGACTGGGCGCAGATCGTGCGGCTCTACGACGACCTGATGGTCCGGTCCCCGTCAGCCGTCATCGCGCTCAACCGGGTCGTCGCCGTCGCCGAGGTGAGCGGGCCGGCCAGGGCGCTCGCCGAGCTCGAGCCGCTGGCCGACGAGCTCGCGACGTACCGGTTGTTTCACGCCACCCGAGCGGTGCTGCTGCGCCAGCTCGACCGCCCGGAGGAGGCGCGCGACGCCGACCTGCGGGCCCTCGAGCTCGCCAGCAATCCGGCGGAACGCGAGCTGCTGACCCGCCGCCTCGGCGGACCCGGCTAGCCGACCGCCCCACCGCGAGTGGCGAGTTCTGGCCGCTCCCGGGCCGCCGGACCCAGCCAGAACTCGCCACTTGTGGACGGTCAGGGACCGGGGGTCGGGATCACCGGGCGAACCTCGAGGACCGAAGAGCCGTCGGACATGCCCGGCCAGGTGCTCGCGATCGCGACCGCCTCGTCGATGTCGTCACACTCGAGGGTCACGAAGCCACCGATCGCCTCCTTGGCCTCGACGAAGGGTCCGTCGGTGACGACCGGCGGCCCGTCGCCGGACATGCGGATCGTCCGCGCACTCTGGCTCGTCTCGAGCCGGGAACCGCCGTCGCCGATCTTGCCCGCGGCGGCCCACTTGTCGAACCAGGCGAAGACCGCGGCCATCCCGGCCTCTTCCTCGGCGGGTGTCGCCCTGGCCCACTCGGCCTCGTCCCCGGCGATGATCATGACGTAGCGCATGGCACTCCTCCAGCGGACGCGGGCGCGCCCTCACCGGGACGACGAACCGGACGGCGGGCAGATCGACAACGCGCGGAGCCGAGAATCGACATCGCGCGGAGCCGAATCTAGACCTCCCCTCAACGCCGGCGTCGGCGTACGACGAGGACAGCCGAGTCGACCCGGGGCGTCGGCCGGAACGCCGAGCGAGGCAGCGACCGGCCCAGGCTCAGCTCGAAGCCGCGAACCCGGCCGGCGTCCGCCCGGGCGCAGGAGCGCAGCGCCACGGCACGCGGCAGCACGAGGTCGGCGGCGACCAGGCCGCCGCGTCGGTCCAGCAGGCCGCGCAGCATGGCCGTCGCCCCCTCGTACGGCGGGTTGGCCAGGACCCGGAACGGCCGGCTCGGCCAGCGGAAAGTCGCGAGATCGCGCTCGACCACCGTGACAGCGGACCCGGCGAAGCGGTCGCGCAGCTGCCTGGCCCGCCCGGGGTGCAGCTCTACGGCGATCACCCGCGCGCCCGTCGCGAGAAGGGGAGCGGTCAGGGCCCCGGTGCCGGCGCCGAGGTCGATGACGAGCTGACCCGGCCGGATGCCGGCATCGGCCACGACCCGCGCGGCCCACACGTCAGCGAGGCTGTACCAGCCCCACGCCCTGCGCGACCCGGAGTCGCGCACGGTAGACGGTCACGAAGAAGGCGTTCACCTGCGCGACGCTAGGTCGGGATCGGGCGTCCCACCAGCGAATTACTGCCTTCCGCGGGCTCTCGAGCGCCAGCGAGCAGGGTCGTGGGGTCAGGCCGTCGGGGCGCCGCCCACGTCGGGGTCGACCGGTGCGTCGCCGACGTGGGCGCCGGCCTGGGCCTGACGGGACAGCTGCTCCAGCTCGGCGAGCACGTCACCATGCTTGTCGACGCAGAGCACGACGAGGTCTCCCGGGTTGGCGCGGGCCATCGCGTGGTGCACCGCGGGGATCTCCTCCAGCACGGTTTCGACCTGCTTGCAGCGAGCACCTTCGGCCATGCGTGACCGAGCCCCTTCGGCGACCAGGGCGGCCACCTCGCCGCGAGGCCGGCCACGTAGCGACGCGTCCTCACGCACGACGAGGACGTCGAAGTGCTCGGCGGCGACCGAGCCGAGCTCTCGCATGTCCTCGTCCCGCCGGTCGCCTGCCGTGGCGATCACCCCGATCCGTGACGGCTTGCCGAGCTCGGAGGTCTGGGCCGCGCTGGCGGCAAGCTGCTCGACGAAGTCGCCGAGCATCCGCATGCCCGGCGCGTTGTGGCAGTAGTCCACGATGACGGTCGCGCCGGCGACCTCGATCTCGTTGAGCCGGCCGGGGGAGAGGTAGTAGGAGGTGGTGAAGGTCCGCAGCCCCTGCCGGATGTCGTGCAGGTGCGCGCCGGCCGCAAAGGCTGCGGCTGCTGCGGCGAGCGAGTTGGCCACGTTCATCTTCGCGCGCCCGCCGAAGGTCGCCGGCAGCAGATGGGTCCAGGCCAGCTGCATGGCGCGGCGCCCGTGGCGGATCACGATCATCTGACCGAGCTCGCCGCGCTCGAGCACCACGGCCCGGCCGCCGCGCCGGCAGTGCCGGTCGACCAGATCCATCTCCTCGCTGCCCGCCTCGGCCATCGAGAACCAGACCACCTCGCCGGAGCAGCGCCGGCGCATCCCGCGCACCAGCGGGTCGTCGGCGTTGAGCACGGCGAAGCCGTCACGGGGCACGGCCTCGACGATGACCTGCTTGACCTCCGCCAGCTGCTCAAGGGTGTCGATGCCACGCATCCCGAGGTGGTCGGGCGCGACGTTGAGCACCACCGCGACATCGTTGCGCTCGTAGCCCAGGCCCTCGCGCAGGATGCCGCCACGGGCGACCTCGAAGACCGCGAAGTCCACCCGCGGGTTCTGCAGCACCATCCGGGCCGACTTCGGCCCGGATGCGTCGGCCCGGATCACCAGTCGTTCGTCGATGACGATGCCGTCGGTCGAGGTCATCCCGACCTTGCGACCCATCCCCTTGAAGACGTGGGCGATCATCCGTGAGGTCGTGGTCTTGCCGTTCGTGCCCGTCACCGCGACGATCGGGATCCGGCTCGGTGCTCCGGGCGGGAAGAGCGAGTCGACCACCGGCTTCGCGACGTACTGCGCCTCGCCGACCGTCGGGTGGGTGTGCATCCGGAAACCCGGTGCCGCGTTGACCTCGCAGATGGCGCCGCCGGTCTCGAGCACCGGCTCGGCGATGTCCGGGCAGATGAAGTCGATGCCGGCCACGTCGAGCCCCACCACCCGGGCCGCCTCCTCGGCGATCTCGACGTTGTCCGGGTGGGCCTCGAGGGTGCGGTCGATGGAGATGCCACCGGTGGACATGTTGCCGGTCAGCGTGAGCTTGACCATGGTCCCCTCAGCGGGCGCGTCGTCCAGACCGAAGCCCTGTTCGCGCACCAGCTCGACCGCCGCGTCGTCAACCTTGATGCGGGTCAGCACCTTCTCGTGGCCGAAGCCGCGTCGTGGGTCGGCGTTCGTCTCGTCGACCAGCTCGCGGACGGTGTGCACCTCGTCTCCGACCACGTGGGCCGGAACCCGCTCGGCCAGCGCGACCAGCCGGCCGCCGATGATGAGAACCCGGTAGTCCTTCCCGGCGATCAGTGACTCGACGACGACCCAGCCCCGCCGGGACTGTTCCTGGGACACGTCGAACGCCGCCCGCAGCTCCTCGGCGTCGGCGATGTCGAGCACCACGCCACGGCCGTGGTTGCCGTCGAGCGGCTTGCAGACGACGGGGTACCCGATGCGGTCCGCGGCACGCAGGGCCTGCTCGACAGTACGGACCGACTCCGACTTGGGCACGGGCAGGCCGGCCGCGGCGAGCAACCGGGTCGTGAGCTCCTTGTCGCCGGCGATGTCGACGGCAAGCGCCGAGGTGTTCGACGTCATCGTCGCTCTGATCCGGCGCTGGTGCACGCCCTGGCCGAGCTGGACGAGCGAGTGCTCGTTGAGCCGCAGCCAGGGGATGTCGCGCGAGGCCGCCTCGTCCAGGATCGCCTGCGTCGACGGGCCGAATGCGGTCCGCTCGGCCTTGAGCAGGAAGGCCTCGAGCTCTGCGGGGAAGTCGAAGTCCGGCTCGGCGCGGACGAGGTGGTTGACCAGGCGTACGGCGAGGCGGGACGCGCTCAGGCCCACCCGCTCCTCGACGTACCCGTAGACCACGTTGTACTGACCGCGGGTGCCTGTTCCGCGGGTCTTGCCGCGCCGGATGTCGTGGCCCGCCTCCTGCTGCAGCTGCAGGGCCACGTGCTCGGAGACGTGCCCGAGCCAGGTGCCCTCCTTGAGGCGCTCGACGAAACCTCCGCGCTTGCCGCGTGAGCACGAGTGCCGGGCGATGCCGGGCAGGGCGTCGAGCAGGCCGTCGACGAACCCGGGGATGGTGTGCGAGGGATGGTCCTCCAGCGAGCCGAGGTCGACGAGCAGGTGCACGGCCGGTTCGTAGGACCACAGGTTCGGCCCGCGGTAGACGCGAGTCTCGAGGATGGTCAGGTCCGGCGACGGCGTGCTCAATGCTGGCCTCGCCTCCTCCTCAGGTCGTGCGGTGGCCGCCGTCCTCGGTACGCCGGGCCGCCACCTCGTCCGGGTGCGCCTCCGTGAAGCCAACCAGCCGCCGCTCAAGCAGGTCGAACTGGGCCCCGGCCGGAAGGGTGTGCAGGACCACTCCGGAGATCAGCAACGGAGCGGCGCCTTCGGCGAGGTGCGCGTCACTGACCGCGCGAGACCCGTCGGCGACGAAGACGCAGCCGGCGCCGACGACCTCGAGCGAGCGGCCGTCCCGGATCACCGCCGCGGTGTCCTCGTCCAGACCGACTCCGAGCAGGCCGGGGGAGCGGGCCACGACCGACAGCAGCCGACCGAACCGGTTCCGCTGGGCGAAGTGCTGGTCGACGACCAGACCAGGGAGCAGGCCCAGCCCGGCCGAGAGCTGTCCGCTGCCCTGCCGGGGACTGTCACCGTCGTCGCCGAACGCGATCATGTGCACGCTGACCGCGCTGGCTCCGGCCGACGTCCCGCCGACGACGGCACCCCGGCGGTAGGCGCGGACGAGTGCCTCGCCGAACGGCGTGCCGGTGACGATCGCACTGAGCTTGAGCTGGTTGCCCCCGGTCATGAACACCGCGTCGACGTCGTCCAAGGCGGCTACCGCGCCGGGGTCAGACGCCTCTTGGCGCGTCTGCGGGCAGAGCCGGACGACGGGGGCCGAACCCAGGTCCTGGAACACCCCGTCGTACGCGTCGAGGATCTCGACCCCGAGCGAGGAGGCCGTGGCGAGCACCGCGATGCGCGCCCGGTCCCCGCCGGCCAGCCGGACGAACTCGCGCAGGACGGCGCGGTCGCCCACACGGTCCTCGGCGCCCCCGATCACATACAGGAGGGTGGAAGCGGCGGCGGTGCTCGGCACGGACCGAGAGTACGTGCCCTCCGGGCCGCCCTGCGGCAGGCGTGCGACACGATGAGGGCATGTCCCGCACGGTCGTCCTGATCCGACACGCCAAGGCCGAGTCCGGCGAGGAGGGCTCGGACCACGAGCGGCGCCTCACCAGCGGTGGCATCGCCACGGCCCAGGCCGCGGGGACGTGGCTCGCCACCGTGGTGCCGCAGGTCGACGCGGTCTGGTGCTCGTCGGCCACGAGGGCGCGCCAGACCTGGGAGGCGGTCGCGCCGGCATTGACCGGTGAACCGGCCGTCGCCTTCGACCGCGCCCTCTACCTCGCCGGCGCCGACGACGTGCTGGACCACCTCGCCACGACCGAGGGCACAGTCGTCGTGGTCGGTCACAACCCGACGCTCGAGGCGGCGTTCAGCGTGCTGTCACCCGAGCGGTCGCGCGGCATGCGCCCCGCTGCCGTCGCCGTCATCGAGGTGACCGACACGGGGGGGCCGGGTTCGGGCCGGTTGCGCGACTTCTGGGACCCGCCCCGCTGACGAATCCTCAGTCCCGCAGGCACCACCGGCACGGCTCACGTCGGGGGCGTGACGACCTCGATGCCCTCGTCGGCGTCAGCGCCCTCGATCTCCTCGCGCGAGATGCCGAGCAGGAACAGGATCGCGTCGAGATAGGGGACGCTCAGCGACGCGTCCGCGGCACCTCGCACGACCGGCTTGGCGTTGTAGGCGATGCCCAGCCCGGCCATGGCGAGCATGTCCAGGTCGTTGGCGCCGTCGCCGATCGCGATCGTCTGGGACAGCGGGACCCCGGCTTCGCGGGCGAACCGCTCGAGAGCCTCCGCCTTTCCGGCCCGGTCCACGACCGGGCCGAGCAGCTCGCCGGTCAGCCGGCCGTCCACGACCTCCAACGTGTTGGCCGCCGCGTAGTCGATGCCGAGATCGGCGACCAGGCCGTCGGTCACCTGGCTGAAGCCACCGCTCACCACAGCGAGCCGGTAGTCCAGGCGTTTCAAGGTGCGTACGAAGGTACGGGCGCCACGCGCGAGCTCCAGCTCACGGCGTACGGCGTCGAGAGCCGTCGCGTCGAGGCCGGCGAGCAGCCGCACCCGCGCCCGCAACGACTCGGCGAAGTCGAGCTCGCCGCGCATCGCCGCATCGGTGACTCCACGGACCTCGTCGGCACAACCGGCGTGCTCGGCGAGCATCTCGATCACCTCGCCCTGCACCAGCGTCGAGTCGACGTCCATGACGACCAGCCGCTTGGCCCGCCGGTGCAGCCCGGAGCGCTCCACCGCGACGTCGACGCCGAGCGCGGTCGCCGCCAGCGAGAGCTGCTGCCGCAGCAGCGCCGGGTCGGCCCCGGAGACCTCGAGCTGGACCGCGGTGACGGGGTAGTGGGCGATCCGCACGATGCGGTCGATGTTGCCGCCGTAGTCCGCGATGCACCCGGCGATGCCACCGAGTGCGGCCGGGCGCAACGGGTGACCGAGCACGGTGACGTGGCTGCGCCCGCGCCGGACCGGCCCGCCCTCGTCCGAGCCTGCTGTGACCTCGACGTCCATGCCGAGCGGGGTCAGCGCAGCCGACAACGACGAACGCACCTTCTGCTCGGTGCTCGGCTGGGCCCGCAGGAGGACACCGAGGACCAGCTTGCCCCGGATGACGACCTGCTCGATGTCGACGACCGGGGCGTCGATGCCACCCAGGGCGGCGAACAGCGCCGAGGTGACACCCGGCCGGTCCCGCCCGGTGACCGTGACGAGCAGCGTCGCGGAGCTCGTCATGGCCGGTCCCGCAGTCGAGGTGGCCGTCGGGGTCCAGCTGCCAGGTTCGCCATCGAGGGACCACGGTATCGGGGGTCGACGCGCGTCTGTCACCCAACAGCGAAGGGGGTGGGGGTGGGGTGACGGGTCAGGCGGTGACGGGTCAGGCGGTGACGGGTCAGGCGGTCACGCGCTGGCCCTTGCCGACGACGGTGATGCCGCCGTCGGAGACC
>JAVEDG010000063.1 GCA_030841245.1 Actinomycetota bacterium | reverse complement strand
GCGCATTCGACGCCAGCGACCGGTGAGGACGAGTCAAGGTCAGCCGAGCCGACACTCGACAGCGACGCCGACAAAGCCGGTGCGAACGACGCCGGCCCGAGCGATCCGGACGACGACATCCCGCCCTCCTGAGCGCTGAGCGTCGGCATCATCGCTGCCCCGGGGGGCACGGGGGAGCCGCAGGGGCGCTGCCGGAGCAAACCGCGTTAGACTGACCGGTGGCCGGGAGCCTGCACGCGCTGACGCATGCGCGCGTCGCCTCCTCTGCCGGCACAAGTCAGGCATGACCAGTCGAGTCCGGAAGCGGGTCGAACAGCGATGAGCGCCCGATGAGCACGCACACATGAGTGCCCCCGTGATGTAACGACGGTCCGCGCCACCCGGCCCGGACCAAGACAGGAGAGATGTGGCAAAGGTCCGGGTCTACGAGCTCGCCAAGGAGCTCGGTGTCGAGAGCAAGGTCGTCATGACCAAGCTCAACGAGCTCGGTGAGTTCGTCCGATCGGCGTCGTCGACGGTCGAGCCGCCAGTCGTCCGCAAGCTCAAGGAAGCCTTCCCCGCACCCGCCGGTGACGGGGCCGCCGACGATGGCGCCGCGGCGAAGAAGGCACCTGCCAAGAAGGCCGCCGCCAAGAAGGCGGCTGCTGCTCCGGTTGCGCCGGAGCCCCCTGTCGTCCAGGCCGCGCCCGCACCGGCACCTGTGGAGCCGACGGTCGCCCAGCCGGCGCCGGCACCCAGCGAGCCGGTCGCCCCGGAGCAGCCGCGACCCGCGGCCGCCCAGGCACCATCGCCGGAAGCGCCGCCGCGTCCGAGCGCACCAGGCCCGCGGCCCGCTGGACCGCGTCCTGGCAACAACCCGTTCACCTCGGGCGGCAGCAGCGGCATGGGCCGCACGCCGCGTCCGGGGAACAACCCCTACTCCACCGGCGGCACGACGGGCATGCCCCGACCCGGTGCGGCACCGCGTCCGCAGAGCGGCCCCCGCCCCGGCGGTGCACGTCCGAACCCGGGCATGATGCCGCAGCGCCCTGCGCCCGGAGTCGGTGACGGCGGCGGACCCGGCGGTCGTGGTGGCCCTGGACGTCCCGGTGCGCCCAGCCGTGGCGGCGCTCCCGGACGTGGCGGTGCCCCCGGACGCGGCGCGCCCGGCGGAGGTGGCGGCGGATTCGGTGCCCCCGGCGGAGGTGGCGGTGGCCGTCCCGGTGGCTTCGGCGGTGGCCGTGGTGGCGGCGCTCGTCGTGGCGGTACGGCGGGTGCCTTCGGGCGCCCGGGCGGCCCGCCGCGTCGTGGGCGCAAGTCCAAGAAGCAGCGTCGTCAAGAGTTCGACAACATGCAGGCGCCCTCGATCGGCGGCGTGCAGGTCCCGCGCGGCGACGGTTCGACCGTCGTACGCCTGGCCCGCGGCTCGTCCCTGACGGACTTCGCCGACAAGATCGAGGCCAACCCCGCCTCGCTGGTGACGGTGCTCTTCCACCTCGGTGAGATGGCGACCGCGACCCAGTCGCTGGACGAGGACACCTTCGCGCTGCTCGGTGCCGAGCTCGGCTACCAGGTGCAGATCGTCAGCCCCGAGGACGAGGACCGCGAGCTGCTCGAGTCCTTCGACATCGACTTCATGGGTGACGACTGGGACGACGAAGACCTCGTCGCCAGGCCCCCGGTCGTGACCGTCATGGGTCACGTGGACCACGGAAAGACTCGTCTGCTCGACGCCATCCGCAAGACCGACGTGCAGTCGGGCGAGGCGGGCGGCATCACGCAGACCATCGGCGCCTACCAGGTGCACACCAAGCACGAGGGCGTCGAGCGGGCCATCACCTTCATCGACACCCCTGGTCACGAGGCGTTCACCGCCATGCGTGCCCGCGGGGCGAAGGTGACCGACATCGCGGTGCTCGTGGTCGCGGCCGACGACGGCGTGATGCCCCAGACCATCGAGGCGCTCAACCACGCCCAGGCGGCCGACGTCCCGATCGTCGTCGCGGTCAACAAGATCGACGTCGACGGAGCGAACCCGGCGAAGGTCCGCCAGCAGCTCACCGAGAACAACCTGGTGGCCGAGGAGTACGGCGGCGAGACCATCTTCGTCGACGTCTCCGCGCGGCAGTCACTGAACATCGACCAGCTGCTCGAGTCGATCCTGCTCACCGCCGACGCGGCGCTCGACCTGCGCGCTGTCGAGGATGCACCGGCCCGAGGCGTCGCGATCGAGGCACACCTCGACCGTGGCCGCGGTCCGGTGGCCACCGTGCTGGTGCAGCGCGGCACGCTTGCCGTCGGCGACTCGATCGTCGCCGGCGACGCCTACGGCCGGGTGCGCGCCATGCTCGACGAGCACGGCGACAACCTCGACGTGGCGCTGCCGTCCCGTCCGGTCCAGGTGCTCGGCTTCACCTCGGTGCCCAACGCGGGCGACAAGTTCCTCGTCGCGGACGAGGACCGCATCGCCCGTCAGATCGCCGAGAAGCGCCAGGCCATGGAGCGCAACGCCACGCTGGCCAAGTCCCGCAAGCGGGTCTCGCTGGAGGACTGGCTGCAGACGAGCAAGGTCGACACGCTCAACCTGATCCTCAAGGGCGAGGGTTCGGGCTCGGTCGAGGCGCTCGAGGACGCACTGCTCAAGATCGATGTCGGCGAGGAGGTCACGCTGCGCATCATCGACCGCGGTGTCGGCGCCATCACCGAGAACAACGTGAACCTGGCGGTCGCCTCCGAGGCGATCATCATCGGGTTCAACGTCCGACCGGAGGGCAAGGCCCGCGAGCTCGCCGAGCGCGAGGGCGTCGACGTCCGCTACTACTCGGTCATCTACCAGGCGATCGAAGAGGTCGAGGCTGCGCTCAAGGGCATGCTCAAGCCCGAGTACGAAGAGGTGCAGCTCGGCACCGCAGAGGTCCGCGAGGTGTTCCGGTCGAGCAAGTTCGGCAACATCGCGGGCTGTCTGGTCCGTAGCGGGGAGATCCGCCGCAACTCCAAGGCCAGGCTGGTCCGCGACGGCACGGTCGTGGCCGACAACCTCACGGTCGAGTCGCTGCGTCGGTTCAAGGACGACGCGACCGAGGTCCGCGAGGGCTTCGAGTGCGGCATCGGCCTCGGGTCGTTCAACGACATCAAGACCGACGACGTGATCGAGACGTTCGAGCTCCGCGAGAAGGTTCGCGCCTGAGCCAGCCGGCCGGTCCTGCAGGTCGTCCGACCCGCAGGGCCGGCCCGGGCCACAGCCGGGAGGACAGGTGTACGTCGGGGCCCTGACCCTTGACCTGGTGCTCGGAGACGTCCGCTCCCTCAAGGAGAAGCGCTCGCTGGTGCGCCCGATCCTGGCCGAGCTGCGCCGCCGCTTCGACGTGGCGGCCGCCGAGGCGGGGCATCTCGACCTGCACCGCCGGACCCTGCTCGGGGTGGCCGTGGTGTCGGCAGATCGACGCCACTGTACCGAGGTCCTGGAGGCCTGCGAGAGGCTGGTCGCCGGGCGGCCCGAGGTCGACCTGCTCTCGGCCCGCCAACAGTTCCTGAGCAGCACCGACGACGAGGAGTAGTCATGGCCGACCGAGCCCGTGCGCGCAAGCTCGCCGACCGGATCAAGGTCGTCGTCGCCGAGACCCTCGAGCTTCGGGTCAAGGATCCTCGGCTCGGCTTCGTGACGGTCACCGACGTGAAGGTGACCAACGACCTGCAGCAGGCCACCGTGTTCTACACGGTGCTCGGTGACGAGACGGCGCGGGCCGACACCGCTGCCGCCCTCGAGAGCGCTCGCGGCGTGCTGCGCTTCGAGGTCGGCCGGCAGGCCGGTGTCCGGCTCACTCCTACGCTGGGCTTCGTCGCCGACGCCGTGCCGGAGACCGCGGCCCACATCGAGGAGCTCCTCGCCAAGGTCGCCGCGGCCGACGCCGAGGTGCACCGCGTCGCTGCGGCAGCGACCTACGCCGGCGACGCCGATCCCTACCGGGCACCGCGTGCGGAGGACAACGACGAGGACGAGGGCGACGCGCCCGGCGCCACGCCCTCATGACCACCGACGACGGCCTGGTCGTCGTCGACAAGCCCGCCGGGCGCACGTCCCACGACGTGGTGGCCGCTGTACGGCGACTCGCCGGCACCCGCCGGGTGGGCCACGCCGGCACCCTGGACCCGATGGCGACCGGTGTCCTGGTCATCGGGCTCAACCGGGCGACCCGCCTGCTCGGTCACCTCGCGCTCACCGAGAAGGCGTACGACGCGAAGATCTGCCTCGGCGCCAGCACCGTCACCGACGACGCCGAAGGTGAGGTCACTGCCTCCTCAGACGCCTCCCGGGTCCCGGACAGCGAGATCGGCCGGGCCGTCACGGCGCTGACCGGGGAGATCCTGCAGGTCCCCTCCGCCGTCAGCGCGGTCAAGATCGACGGGCAGCGCGCGTACAAGCGGGTCCGCGCCGGTGAGGACGTCGCCATCCCCGCGCGACCCGTCACCGTCAGCCGGTTCGAGGTGGTGGGCACGGCGCGGACCGGTACGACGGTCGAGCTCGACGTACGCGTGGAGTGCTCGAGCGGGACGTATGTCCGGGCACTGGCCCGCGACCTGGGGTCGGCGCTGGGCGTCGGCGGGCACCTGACCGCGCTGCGTCGCACCCGCGTCGGGCCGTACACGGTCGAGAAGGCGCGCACCCTGGAGCGGCTCGCGGACGAGCTGGTCGTGCTGCCGATCGCCGACGCGGCCCGCGCCGCCTTCGCGAGCCGCGAGGTCGACGCCGACGAGGCGGTCGTCGTCTCGCACGGTGGCCCGATCCGGGCGGCCGGCCTTCATGGTCCCGTCGCCGTGTTCGGACCGGACGGGACGTTCCTGGCGCTGCTCGAGGATGCGGGGGAGCGCACCAAGACGATCGCCGTCTTCGTGTGACCGCCGCGTGTCCCGGGGGACCACGCTCAGGCGTCGTAGTGGCGGATGTGCGGCCATGCCTGCGCCCAGGATCCAGCAGGGCCGTCGCACACCCACACTCCGTTGCCGTCCTCCTCGTTGTCCACGCCCGTGCGCAGGGTCGCTGCGCGCCGGCAGCCGACCAGCTGGTCCGCGTGCGGGCGCTCGAAGCCGACGTAGACGACCAGGCCCGACGAGGCAGGCGGGCCCCAGTCCCCGAAACCGTTGTGCCCGCTGTAGACCGGCGGGGACCCGCCGTACCACTCGAGGGCACCGGCCTCGCCGTAGTTCTGCGTGACGACCACTGCTGTACGCCGCTGCCGCGGCGGCAGCGTCTCGAGGACACCGCGCACCGTGTGGGCAACGGCGGGCCAACCGACCGTCTCCAGCGCGTCGTCGTTGATCGCAGCCCACGGCGTGCCGTCCAGCGTCTTGGCGGGGAGCACCGGCAACAGGGCCGGCAGCGGGATCAGCGCGACGAGAAGGACGAGCACGTTCCACTGCGTCATGTTGCGCGCGGACGTGCGCTGCTCGGCCACGACCGCACCGGCCGCGGCCAGCGGCGGCAGCAGCGGCAAGAGGTAGTAGTGCTTCCCTCCCACCACGACGAAGAACACGATCAGGAAAAGGTAGGCGATCACCAGTGGCCGCGCGTACGCCCAGTCCGTTCGGCGCAGCAGCTCGAGGCCCCCACGGAAGCCCAGGACCGCGGCGAGCGGGCTGAGCAACAGCAGCTGGAAGACCACCAGGGTGATGGTGCCGCCGACGGTGAGGTACTCGTCGCGGACGTCACCGGCCAGCGTCAGCTGCGGCCAGCCGTGGGCGCCTTGCCACAACGGGTTCGGCAGCCACGTCAACGCAGCCAGCGCGGCCCCGGCCCAGCACCACGGCGACCGCAGATGATGCCGCATGGACGGCGTGAGGGCGATGCCGACCGCGAGACCCAGCCCAAGGAAGACCACGAGGTGCTTGTTCTCCAGCCCGACCCCGGCGACGAGACCGACCAGCAACCAGCCCCGCGGGTGGTCGCGATGCAGCACCGTCACCGCCAGGCGGATCACGAGTGTCTGGAAGAACAGGTCGGTGGTGGCGGTCGACAGCAGGTGACCGATCGCGAGGACGCCCGCCGCGCTGGCCGTGGTCAGGGCGGCCAGCGTCTGCGCCCGCCGGCCGCCGCCGAGCTCCCGCGCCAGGTCCGCGACCATGACCACGACGAGCCCGACGAGCACCGAGGGGACCAGCCGCAGCGCGACGAGCGAGCCGTGCGCCACGCGGTCGGCGCCGGCCGCGATGAGCGGGGTGAGCGCGGGCTGGTCCGGGTAGCCCCACTGCGGGTGGTGACCGGCCGCGATGAAGTACAGCTCGTCCCGGTGCGGCCCGTACCTCGTCGCCAGAGAAAGCAGGAGCAACGTCAACGCGCCACCCACGACGTACGGCGTGCGGCTGCGCGGCGCCGTGCCCGCACCTGCGTCGACAGGTGCGCCCGTCACAGCTGCCGGCTCAGGTGCACGACCCCGTCGACCTCGCTGAAGCCGAGACTCGTGTAAAGAGCCAGCGCGCGCTCGTTGTCGTGCTCGGTCTGCAGCGCCACCCGCAGTGCGCCGGCACCGGCGGCGTCGTCGCACACGCGTACGACGATGGCCCGCCCGACTCCGCGGTCCCGATGGTCGGCGGCGACGTAGAGGTCCCGCAGCGCCCACACCTCGCCGAGCCGCAGGGTCGCCGGCGAGCGCACCACCAGAGCCACCCCGACCGCCCTGCGCCGGTCGTGTGCCTGGTCGCCCACGGTGGCGAGGTAGCAACGGACCCGGTTGGCCTCGGCGACGTCGTCGAGCCACCTGCGCGTCGCCGCCTCGTCGGACGGCTCCCCGTAGTGAACGCGGTAGGCGTCGAGCAGGGCGACGATCTCGTCCCAGCCGAGGATCCCGGGAGGCACGACAGTCACGTCCACCGCCGATTGCGCCACCCGACGAATCCTGCCAGCCTCTGCCGACCACGACTGGCGAGTTCTGGTCGGTCGGTGCGGCCCGGGGACGGCCGGAACTCGCCATTCGCGGCGCGACCGGCCGTCGCGGCACCCCCATTAGGGTGCAGGCGTGGACCTGCGTGCGGCCCGGACCAGGGCCGAGGACCTGGACCGGCGGGACCCGCTGGCCGCGGTGCGGGAGCGGTTCTCGGTGCCCGACGGCCTGGTCTACCTCGACGGCAACTCGCTCGGCGCGCTGCCCGCTGCCGTGCCGGCCGCGGTCGCGGACGCCGTGTCGACACAGTGGGGCCGCGACCTGATCACCTCGTGGAACGAGCACGACTGGTGGGCGGCACCGCGCCGGGTCGGGGCCCGCCTCGCCCGGCTGATCGGTGCTGGCGACGACGAGGTGGTCGTCGCCGACTCGACGTCGGCCAACCTGTTCAAGGTGCTGGTCGCGGCGGCGCGGCTGCGTCCCGAGCGGCGGGTCCTGCTGATCGAGCCGGGCAACTTCCCCGCCGACCTCTACGTGGCCGACTCGGTCGGGGAGCTGCTC
>JAVEDG010000060.1 GCA_030841245.1 Actinomycetota bacterium | reverse complement strand
GACCTCTCAGCGGGCTCAGCAGGCTCGGCGGAGTAAGCGGCCTCCGCGGCCGGTCCGGCGCAGGCCGGCGCGCCGGCCACCCGGGTCCCGGTCGCGCCCTCCACCGTCACCGCACTCACCTGCCATCACCTGCTCGAACGTGTGTTCGGATTCTACCCCTGACCAGCATCACAGGCAACCCGATATCCACCGAAATCTTGCGAGGATCTCGGTCGATCCTCGACGCACCAGCGATCATGTCCGTCGGCGCGGCCGCCCAGGTGCGGGCACCAGGCAACTCCATGGGTGCAATCCCGGTGACGAGGCTGGCATCGGTCCAGGCCCCAGGCCGTGACCGTAGGTAGTCGACACCCCGGATACCGTCCCCCGTCGTGGACCATCGCGGCGACCTGCGCGTGCCGGCACCTCTGCTGGTGCTGGCGTCCATCACCTCCGTCCAGCTCGGCAGCGCCATCGCGCGCACCGGGTTCGACGTCGCCGGTGCCGCCGGCATCACGTTGCTCCGCCTCGGGCTGTCCAGCCTGCTGCTGCTCGCCGTCCTCCGGCCCCGGTTCTGGCGCTGGCCGCGGGCGTCGCTGGCAGCCGCCGGAGTGCTCGGCATGGCGATGGCGGCCATGAACCTCACGTTCTACCTCGCCATCCGCACCGTGCCGCTCGGCGTCGGCGTCACCGTCGAGTTCGTCGGTCCGCTGCTGCTGTCGCTGGTGCAGACCCGCCGGCTCCGGGACCTGCTCTGGGCCGTCTTCGCCGGGCTCGGAGTAGCTCTGCTGGGGCTGCGCGACAGCGGTCACGTAGCGCTGACCGGCCTGGCGCTCGCGTTGTTCGCCGGCCTCTGCTGGGCGGGCTACATCCTGGCCAGCGCCCGGGTCGGGCGGCTGGTGAGCGGGCTCGACGGGCTGGCCGTCTCCCTCGCGGTCGGGTCCGTCCTGGTCGCGCCGTTCGGGCTGGTCGGGGCCGGTCACGCCGTGGCCGACCCGCCGACCCTGCTCGTCGGCTTCACGGTCGCGCTGCTGTCCTCGGTCATCCCCTACGGCTGCGAGCTGGTGGCCCTGCGCCACATCGTGACGCGTGTCTTCGGGATCCTGATGAGCATGGAACCGGCGGCCGCTGCGGTCGCCGGGCTCCTCGTCCTGGACCAGCACCTCGGCGCGGTCGAGCTCATGGCTCTGGGTCTCGTGACCATCGCCAGCATCGGTGTCACGCTGACCAACCGACCAGGCAGGTCCGTCCCCGCGGTGCCGCAGCCGGGTTGACCCCCGTGCTGCGGACGGCGGCCGCGACATGACGATCAACGCAGCGCGCAGACGGTTCCGGAGCCGAAGGGAATTCGTCATGTCTCCGGCCGAGAAGCGACGAGCCACAGGAACTGCTCGGGAGAACCGTCCTCCGCGAGCGAGTCGGTCTCCACCACGTGCTCCGCCCGCTCCACCACCAGGCCGGCCCCGGTCGCCGCCGCGACGGTCGCGTCGACACCGACGCCGCCGAAGAACATCGGGACGCCGAGCCAGCCGTCCTCGACGCCTTCGCCGGCCGAGAGCGGTGCGCTGGTGACGAGGACCCCACCGGGTCGCAACCACCGGGCGACGGCCTCGAGGAGCGGCCGGTGCCGATCGGGTGGCAGATGACCGAGCGCGTAGAAGGACGCCACCCCGTCCAGCGCCGCGGGCCGGATCGCGAAGCGGCTGATGTCGGCCCGCACCAGCAGGGCCTGGGGTGCCAGCTGCCGGGCGATCTTCAGCTGCACCGCAGAGAGGTCGACGCCGACGACCAGGTGCCGCTCGGAGAGCAGCCGGGTAGCCGGGTCACCGGGGCCACAGCCGAGGTCGACGAGTGTGCTGCCCGGTGCGAGCCGGTCGGTGAGCTCCCGCGCGAACCGCAGCCGGGTCGAGCCGGAGTGCGACCAGTCGTGATAGCGCCGGCCGATCGCGTCGTACCCGTCTCGGACCATCGCGATCCGCGGGTCGAGTTCGGGTTCGCTCACCGCCCGATCCTGCACCGCCGCTGTCGGTCGTCCCACGGCAATTTGCGCTCCGGCCATCCCCGCCGGGCCCCCAGAGGCCGGCCTAGAGCCCCACAGCGTGGAACAACGCGCCGATCTCCTGCTGGCTGAGCTTGCGCTGCTTGCCGGGCTTGAGGTTGCCCAGCGAGATCGGGCCGTAGTCGGTGCGGACCAGCCGGGACACCGGGTGGCCGATCTCGGCCAGCATGCGGCGTACGACGTGCTTGCGGCCCTCGTGCAGGACGACCTCGACCATGACCCGGTTCCCGACCGTGTCGACCAGCCGGAACGAGTCCGCCTTCACCAAACCGTCGTCGAGCTCGATGCCGGCCCGCAACCGCTTGCCCACGTCACGTGCGACCGGGCCGGTCACCTCGGCCAGGTACGTCTTCGGCACGCCGTACGACGGGTGGGCCAGCCGGTGGGCGAGCTCCCCGTCGTTGGTGAGCAGCAGCAGGCCTTCGGTGTCCGCATCGAGCCGGCCGACGTGGAACAGCCTGGCGGCCCGGTCGGCCACGAAGTCGGCGAGCGACGGGCGACCCCTATCGTCGCTCATGGTGCTGAGCACGCCGCGCGGTTTGTTCAGCACCAGGTAGACGCGGTCGGGGGCCGAGGAGATGCGCATCCCGTCGACCTTGATGACGGCCCGGTTCGGGTCGACCCTCATCCCCTGGGTCGTCACGACGGTGCCGTCGACCTCGACCCGACCCTCGTCGATCAGCGCCTCACAGGCGCGTCGGCTGCCCAGGCCGGCGGCGGCCAGCACGCGCTGCAACCGCACCCCGCCCTGCTCCGGCGACCCTCCTGGCCGCACTCGGTCGGTCACGGGCAACCGGCCGAGCCGGCGCGGCTCATGAATGCGCCGCCGCGCCCGGCATCTCGTCCACCTCGTCCATCGCCGCCAGGTCGGGCAGGAACGGCGCGAGGTCGGGCAGCTCGTCGAGGTCGCGCAGGCCGAGGCGCTCCAGGAAGTAGCTCGTCGTCCTGTAGAGGAACGCGCCACCCTCTCCGTCATGGCCGGCCTCCTCGATCAGGCCGCGCGAGACCAGGGTGCGGATGACGCCGTCGACGTTGACCCCGCGCACGGCCGAGACCCGGGCGCGGCTGACCGGCTGGCGGTAGGCGACGACGGCCAGCGTCTCCAGAGCGGCCTGGGTCAACCGGGCCTGCTGGCCGTCGAGCACGAAACGCTCGACGTAGGCCGCCGCGCTGGCCCGCGTGTAGAACCGCCAGCCCCCGGCCACCTCACGCAGCTCGAACCCGCGCTCGGCCTCG
>JAVEDG010000051.1 GCA_030841245.1 Actinomycetota bacterium | reverse complement strand
CTGGTCGACGGGGTCGACCCGGACGCCGCGACCCGGCTGCTGCGGAGCTGGCCGGCGCCCGGACCGGACGCGCCAGCGGGCGGTGACCCGGTGACCGTGCCCGTCCGGATGGACGGGCCGGACCTGGAAGAGGTGGCCCGGCGCTGGGGAGTCGGCCCGGACCAGGTCGGCCACGAGCTCGAGTCCTGGCCGCTCGTGGTCGGGTTCTGCGGCTTCGTCCCCGGCTTCGCCTACCTGGTCGGTGTACCGGCGTCGCGCCAGGTCCCCCGGCGTCCGTCACCGCGCCCCCGGGTGCCCGCCGGCTCGGTCGGGCTGGCCGGGCCGTACTGCGGGGTCTACCCGCGCGAGTCCCCCGGCGGCTGGTCCTTGCTCGGCTCGACCGACCTGGAGCTGGTCGACCTGGGCCGCGTCCCGCCGGCCCTGCTGACGCCCGGCACCCGGGTCCGCTTCACGGCGGACCGCCCGTGACCGACGGGCGCCATCTCGAGGTGGTCCGGGCCGGGCCGCTGACCACAGTGCAGGACCGCGGCCGGCCCGGGTGGGCGCACCTCGGCGTACCCCGCTCGGGCGCCCTCGACCGGCCGGCGCTCGACCTGGCCAACCGTCTGGTCGGCAATCCACCCGGTGCCGCCGTCCTGGAGACCACGCTGCTCGGCACCGAGCTGCGAGCCGGCGCCGACCTCGTCGTCGCCGTCACCGGCGCAGAGGCGGCGGTCGAAGTGGGTGGCCGCCCGGCCACGACCGGCGCGCCGATCGGCGTACGGCGTGGCGCGACCCTCCGCGTCGGCCGCGCCGTCCGGGGCGTCCGTTCCTACGTCGCTGTCCGCGGCGGGCTCGACATGGAGCCGGTCCTGGGCAGTCGGTCGACCGACACCCTGTCGGGCATCGGACCTGCGCCGCTGCGCGACGGCCGGCTGCTGCCCGTCGGCGAGCCGTCCGGAACCGCCTCGGCGGCGGACACAGGCAACGGGCCCGCCGCTCCGTCGCTCGGCCCGATGACGGTCCGGGTCCGGCTCGGTCCCCGCGAGGACCGCCTCACCGCAGCAGCGCTGGCGACGCTGGCGACCGCGCCGTTCCGGGTGTCTCCTCGCTCCGACCGGGTCGGTCTCCGTCTCGACGGGCCGGCCCTGCGCTGGCGCGACGACGAGGAGATGGACAGCGAGGGCATCGTCCTCGGGGCGGTCCAGGTGCCGCCCGGCGGAGGCCCGATCGTGTTCCTCGCCGACCACCCGACGACCGGCGGCTACCCGGTCGTGGCCGTCGTCGACCCGCAGGACCTGCCCCTCCTCGCGCAGGCACGGCCCGGCACCGAGCTGCGCCTGGTCGTAGGACCGCAGCGTTAGCATCGCGAGGGTCGCGAGGAGGGAGGGTCCATGAGCCGGCAACCTGCACGCTCGGTCGACCTGAACTCCGACCTCGGCGAGGGGTTCGGCGTCTGGCGGCTCGGGGACGACGAGGCGCTGCTGGAAGTCGTGACCAGCGCGAACGTGGCGTGCGGGTTCCACGCCGGCGACGCCACGACGATGCGCCGGGTGTGCGAGCACGCCGTACGGCGTGAGGTGAGCATCGGTGCCCAGGTCGGCTACCGGGACCTGGCCGGCTTCGGTCGTCGGCGCATCGACATCGACCCCGACGAGCTGGCCGCCGACGTGCTCTACCAGGTCGGCGCCCTGGACGCGATCGCGCGGGCAGCCGGCGGGCGGGTCGCCTACGTCAAGCCGCACGGCGCCCTCTACAACCGCACGGTCGACGACTCGGAGCAGGCGGCCGCCGTCGTGCGTGCCGTCCTCGACCACGGTGGCGACCTGCCGGTCGTCGGCCTGCCCGGTTCGGTGCTGCTCGGTGCCGCCGCGGAGGCCGGGCTGCGACCGGTGACCGAAGGCTTCCCGGACCGCGGCTACACGGCGGACGGCACACTCGTCCCGCGTGGTCAGCCGGGGGCAGTCCTGACCGACTCGACCCAGGTCGCGAGCCGCGCGCTCGAGCTGGCCGCGACGGTGGACACCCTGTGCGTGCACGGGGACACGCCGGGGGCCGTGCATCTGGCCCGCGCGGTGCGTGACGCCCTCGCCGACGCCGGCCTGGCCGTGACCCCGTTCGGCTGAGGCCCCGTCAGGCCATGGTGTCGAGGATGCCGGCGATGTCGGACTCGGTCGTGCGTGGGTTCACGATGGCGAACCGGGCGACGGTCTCACCCTGGTGGCCGGTCGGCACGACGAAGGCGAAGTTGGCCTGCAGCAGCCGGTCCGACCAGAGGGAGTACTGGTCCGACGTCCAGCCGACCCGGCGGAACACGACGATCGAGAGGTCGGGCTCGCGCAGCAGCTCGACGTAGGAGCGTCGGTTGATCTCCGCCGCGGCGAAACGCGCGACCTCGACGGTGCGCTCGACCGCCTCGGAGTAGGCCCGGGTGCCGTGCGTGGCCAGCGAGAACCAGAAGGGCAGCCCTCTCGCTCGCCGGGTCAGGCCGATGGAGAAGTCGCTGGGGTTCCAGTCGGAGCCCTCGGTGAGCACGTCGAGGTAGGCCGCCTTCTGGGTGTGTGCCGCCCGGGCCAGGTTCGGGTCGCGATAGAGCAGGGCGCACGAGTCGAACGGCGCGAACAGCCACTTGTGCGGGTCGACGAGGAACGAGTCGGCGTGCTCGACACCGGCGAAGAGGTGCCGGACGCTCGGCGCGGCCAGGCCGGCCCCGCCGTACGCCGCGTCGACGTGCAGCCAGATGCCGCGCTCCTGACACACCTCGGCGAGGGACGCGAGGTCGTCGACCGTGCCGAAGTTGGTGTCGCCGGCGGTGGCCGCGACCGCGAAGACACCCTCGCCGTCCCGGTCGAGTGCGCCGCGCAGGTCAGCACCGGTGAACCGGCCGTCCTCCCCCACCGGCACCCGCAGCAGGTCGACGTCCATCACGTCGGCCGAGGCGGCCACAGACGAGTGCGTCCCGGACGTCACCGCGACGCGCCAGCGCGGGGGTCGGGCACCGTCGAGCCGGGCCCGGGCGGTGTGCCGGGCGGCGACGAGAGCAGAGAGGTTCCCCGTCGTACCGCCCTGGACGAAGACCCCGCCGGCCTCCTCGGGCAGGCCGGCCAGCTCGGCGATCCAGCGCAGCGCGTCGTTCTCGGCGTAGACCGCGCCGGATCCCTCCAGCCAGCTGCCGCCGTAGATCGAGGACGCACCGACGACGAGGTCGAACAGGCTGCTCGCCTCGGTCGGGGCCGCCGGGATGAACGAGAGGTAGCGCGGGTGGTCGATCGAGATGCACGAGGTGGCCAGCTCCCTGGCGAACAGGTCCAGCGCGCGGTGCCCCCCGAGGCCGTCCTCGGTGATCGTGCGGCCGACAGCAGCGGCCAGCTCGTCGGGTGTCCTGGGCTTGTCGAGCGGCACCGGGTCGAGCCGCAGCCGGTTCAGGGCGTAGTCGAGCACCTCGCGCCCCAGCTGCTCGAGCTCCTCGTCGTAGCGATGCATGCCGGGAGTGTAGGAGTGCTGAGGTGCCCGCTGGGGTGCCGGCTGAGGCGCCGGCTGAGGTGGCGGGGGATGTGCCGGCCGACGTGGCGGTGATCTTGAGGCAGCCGGGCCGGGTGTCGCGCGCAGCCGGTCTCAAGATCAAC
>JAVEDG010000031.1 GCA_030841245.1 Actinomycetota bacterium | reverse complement strand
GGCGACACCTGGACCGGCCCGCTCGGCGGGGCGGCCACCGACTCCGGCAACCCGTTGGGCGGCAAGGGGATCGGCTCGATCGTCATCCCGCCCGGCCAGCCCAGCACGATCTACGTCGGCACCACGACCGCGCTGCGCGGCTACACCTCGGTGTGCTGCAGCGGCGTGCAGCGGCCGGTGCCCGACGCAGCCAAGTGGGGCCTGTACAAGTCGACCAACGGCGGCTCCAGCTGGACCTTCATCCACAACGGATCGGCCGACGCGTCGCAGTGCACCGGCTCCAACGCCGAGTTCACCAACCAGACCGCCTGCTCACCGCGAGGTGTGCCGACTGTCGCGCTCGACCCGACCAACTCCAACGTGGTCTACGCCGCGTCCTTCGCCCGCGGCGTCTGGCGGTCGAACGACGCCGGGGCGACCTGGACCCAGATCCATCCCTCGCTGGCAGCGAACACCATCACCACCCGGCCGACGTTCGCGGTGACCTCGCTGCCCAGCGGCAACACCCGGATGTACATCTACGAAGGCAATGTCGGTACGCCCTACTCCCGGCTGTTCCGCAGCGACAGTGTCCGCACGGGTACTCCGACGTTCCAGGACCTGACCAGCTCCAACCCGAAGAACCCCGGCTACGCGACGTACAACTCGTGCGGCGGACAGTGCTGGTACGACGAGTTCGTCGCCACGCCTCCGGGCCACCCGGACGTGGTCTACATCGGGGGCTCCTACGCGTACGGCGAGACCGGCGGGATCTCCAACGGCCGCGGTGTCGTGCTCTCGACCGACGCCGGCGTGAGCGGCACCGACATGACGATGGACGGCACCGACGAGACCCACCCCAACGCCATCCACCCCGACCAGCACGCGCTGGTCACCGTGCCGGGCAAGCCGATGCAGTTCATCGAGGCGAGTGACGGCGGGCTGATCCGGTCCTCCGGGGACTTCGTCAACCGGTCCAGCTGGTGCGGCGACCGGCACCTGTCCGGCCAGGCCCTGCAGCGGTGCCGGCAGCTGCTCTCGAAGATCCCGTCGACGCTGGCCGGCGTCAACGACGGTCTCAACACGTTGCAGTTCCAGAGCCTCTCGGCCGATCCGCGTGCCGCAGGCAACCTTCAGGGCGGCACGCAGGACAACGGCACCTGGCAGTCCGGCGGCAGCACCACGCACTGGCTCAACATCATGATCGGTGACGGCGGCCAGTCCGGCTTCGACGCGACAGAGGCGAGCTTCCGGTTCCACACGTTCACCGACGCGAGCCCCGACGTGAACTTCAACAACGGAAACCTCGCGGACTGGATCTGGACCGCTGACCCGATCTACGGGCGGGATGCCGGCACCCAGTTCTACGCGCCGATCATCACTGACCCGCAGGTGAGCGGGACGATGTTCGTCGGTACCGGCAAGACGGTCTACCGGACGACCACGTTCGGTCTCGGCAACCGCACCCGCGAGGAGGCCAACCGGATCTGCAACGAGTGGACCGGGACCTTCGAGGCGACGTGCGGTGACTGGGCCAAGACCGGACCGGTCGACCTGACCGCAGCCGGCTTCGACGACCGCGCGGGCGGCGCCCTGTCCGCGGTCGAGCGTACGACGACCGACACGACGACAGCATGGGCGGCCACGACGACCGGCCGGGTGTTCCGCTCCACCAACATCAACGCGACCTCGCCCGCCGACATCCGGTGGACCCGGCTCGACGACAAGGTGGCCGCGCAGAACGACCCGAACCGGTTCGTCAGTAGCGTCTTCCCGGTCGATGCCAACACGGCGTACGTCTCCTACAGTGGCTACAACCTCACGACGCCCAGCACTCCGGGCCACGTGTTCCGGGTGGACGTGACCGGGCCGACATCGGCGACGTGGACCGACATGTCCTACAACCTGGGCGACCTGCCGATCACCGACCTGGTGCGCGACCCGCAGAGCGGCGACCTCTACGCCTCGAGCGACTTCGGGGTGCTGCGGCTGCCGAGCGGGACGACGAGCTGGGTGCTGGCGGCTCCCGGGATGCCGAACCTGGAGGTGGCCGGGCTGACCCTGTCGCCGCAGGGCGGCGTGCTCTACGCCGCGTCGCACGGCCAGGGCGCCTGGAGGCTGCAGATCGACTGAGGTCCCGCCGACTCCTCTCTCCGCCGCGCTGAGTTGCCCTAGGCTCGGTGCGGCGGGAAGGGGTGGTCGGGCCAGTGCACTGCCAGAGTTGCGGGGCCGAGAACCCGCCGGGGAAGCGGTTCTGCCTCCAGTGCGGGTCGGCGCTGGCCCAGGTCTGCTCGACGTGCACCGCGCCGATCGTGCCCGGCTCGCTGTTCTGCGGCGACTGTGGCGCTCCTGTCACTGGAGCAGCGCCGGTGCCGGCGCAGCAGCGGGCCCAGCCCCAGGCCGAGCGCCGGGTCTGTTCGGTCCTGTTCTGCGACCTGGTCGGGTTCACTCCGTTGTCCGAGGCGCGGGACCCCGAGGAGGTCCGTGAGCTGCTCTCGGCGTACTTCGACGCGGCGAGCACGGTGATCCGCCGGTACGGCGGGGTCGTCGAGAAGTTCATCGGCGACGCCGTGATGGCGGTGTGGGGCACGCCGGTCGCGACCGAAGGCGACGCCGAGCGCGCCGTCCGCGCCGCCCTCGACCTGATCGGCTCAGTGCAGCAGCTCGGGGTGGAGCGCGGGATCGAGTCGCTTGCTGCCCGGGCCGGTGTCGTGACCGGCGAGGTCGCGGTGACCATCGGGGCGACCAACGAGGGCATGGTCGCTGGTGACGCGGTCAACACTGCGGCGAGGGTGCAGTCGGTCGCCGCCGCTGGTCAGGTCCTGGTCGACTCGACGACGCGTCGGCTCGCCTCGAACGCGATCGCGTTCGACGACCCGGTCGATCACACCTTGAAGGGCAAGGCCGAGCCCGAGCAGCTCTGGCGGGCCACCAGAGTGCTCTCCGGAGGGGTCAACGGCATCCAGCGGGTCGACGGCCTCGAGGCACCACTCACCGGCCGTGACGCGGAGATGCGCACGATCCGTGAGCTGTTCCACGCGGCCGTCGATCGCCGGGTGCCGCGGCTGGTGCTCGTCTCCGGACCACCAGGGGTCGGAAAGTCACGGCTTGCATGGGAGTTCCGCAAGTACATCGACGGGCTCGTCGACATCGTCCGCTGGCACAGCGGCCGATGTCTGTCCTACGGCGAGGGCGCGTCGTTCTGGGCGCTGGCCGAGATCGTGCGGCAGCGGTTCGGGATCGCCGAGGAGGACCTGCCGGAGACGGCGGCCGCCAAGCTGGCCGAGGGCGTCGCGACGTGGGTGACAGGCGCGGACGAGCGACGCTACGTCGGATTCCGGCTTGGGCGACTGCTCGGCGTCCCCTACCCGGAAGACCCGGGTGGCGCATTGTCGCAGGACGAGCTGTTCGCCGGCTGGCGGATCCTCTTCGAACGGATGGCCGCCGTCGAGCCCGTGGTGCTGATGGTCGAGGACGCCCAGCACGCCGACGGTGGGCTGCTCGACTTCCTCGATCACCTGGTGGACTGGTCGCGCGACCTGCCGATCTATGTGTTGGTCTTCGCCCGGCCGGAGCTCGAGCAGGTGCGGCCGGGCTTCGGGTCGGGACGCAACCGGGTCGCGCTGACCCTCGACCCGCTCGACGACGCGTCGATGCGACCTCTCGTCGAGGCGCTGGTGCCGGGCATGCCGGCTGCGGCCTGCGATGCGATCGTCGCCCAGGCCCAGGGCATTCCGTTGTTCGCCGTCGAGACGGTGCGTGGCCTGATCGACCGCGACGTCGTGCAGCCGATCGACGGGGTCTACCGCCTGGTTGGTGACGTCGGCCAGCTCGTCGTACCGGACAGCCTGCACTCCCTGCTCGCCGCCCGCCTCGACGCGCTCCCGGCCGACGCGCGGCGACTGGTCGCGGACGCGGCGGTGCTGGGCAGCACGTTCCCTGAGGAGGCGCTCGTCGCGGTCTCCGGGGCGGACTCGCCGTGGGTGCACGCGGCGCTCGCCGAGCTGCTGCGCCGCGAGGTGCTCACCGTCTCGGCCGACCCGCTCTCGCCGGAGCGGGGCAGCTACGGCTTCGCGCAGGAGATGCTGCGTCAGGTCGCCTATGACACCTTGTCCAGGCGGGACCGCAAGGCACGCCATCTCGCGGTGGCCGGCCACCTGCGCAGCACGTTCGCCGGCGACGGCGAGGAGGTCGTGGACGTCATCGCGCGGCACTACCTCGACGCCCTGGCGGCGGTGCCCGACGACACCGACTCCGACGAGATC
>JAVEDG010000025.1 GCA_030841245.1 Actinomycetota bacterium | reverse complement strand
CACGGCGGTCAGTGGCAGTTCTACGTCATCCCGGGGTCGGGTCCGATCCACGACGTAGGAGACCCGGCCACTCTGAGCCCAGGGACACGGAAGTTCTTCTACCCCGACGAGTGAGCCGTGAGCGGCTCGCCGGTCGACTCTCTTGCGGCCCCGTCGACCGGGGGCCGGCGAACCCGTGGCGCGGCAACGGGGGACAGAGCCGTGAGGACGAGACGGGGCCAGCCGAGCCGCGGCCACAGGATGATCCGCCACGACACCATCCAGCCGAGCATCCCCACAGCTGCGGTCCAGGGCACCCTCCGCACGCCGACGTCAGCGAAGAGGCCGAGCGCGACGAGGGTCGCCGCGTAGCAGGTCGCCGGGTTGGGGTCGATGAACGCGCGAACAGCGAAGCCGGCGAGGAGCCCCCGGGCCGGGTCACGGCGTCGGACGAAGACCGCGCAGAGCAGGGCGCCGCCCCCGAGCGCGATGGCGCGCACCCACCACGGCGTCGCGCTGCCCGGGTCGTAGCCCACGAAGTCGAGAAGGGACCCGGCGCGGACATCGATCACTCCCTTGCCGGAGGCGAGGAAGCCGTGCAGGTCGGCCAGCGCGAACGGGAGCCACACGGCTGCCGTGGAGGCGGCGGCGATGCTGACAGCGGTTGCGCCAAGTGGCAGCAGAAGCGGGGCTGCGATGAGCGCGGTCGGCTTGGCCGCGACTGCCAACGCGAAGGCAGCGCCGCCGAGCACTGCCGAACGCCGTTGCAATGCCTTCAGCATCAGCGCGCAGCCGAAAAGCACCAGGACGTCATCGATGTGGCCCTGCTCGGCGAAGTCGGCCCAGGGGTAGACGAGCAGCGCTCCGCCCAGCCCGGTGCAGATGGCGACTCGCGATTTGGGGACGTCGCGCGGAGCCACTGATTCACACAGTTGTAGGAAGGGTGTCAGGAGCAGGGCGACTAGCACGATGTACGCCGACTTGGGAAGCAGGCCCGCCACCAGCAGCGCGAGCGGGCCCATCTGCGCAAGGGGGTGGTCGGCGTAGACGCTGAGGGCGTCGCCCGACAGGAGGGTGTGACCGGCAGACCTCGCGATGTGCCAGTCGGTGAAGAAGACAGGCGCGCCGAACGCTGACAGCGCGCAAACCAAGGACAGCGGCAGCCACTTGACTGCGTTGACGTACCTCACGGACCGCTCGCCTCGACGGAGGGGAGCGGCGTGGGCAGGTCGACGTCGCGGGCAATGCGAGGACTGCGCCACGCGACTTGGGCGGGGGCCTCGACCATCAAGTGCACTGCGGCCGCGACGGCCACCGAAGCAAGCACTGCAAGGGGGATCCACCACGGTCCCAGAAGGAAGCGAGAGATCAGGACAACGACGACCCAGTGGGTCAGGTAGAGAGGGTAGGACCACTGCCCGAGCGGCCGCAGGACCGAGGTGAGCTTGGACCGGTCCGCAGGCGCGCGAGCGAGATCCCGCTGCGCCGTCGTCGCGATCAGCCAGAGGCAGGCGGGAACAGCCAGCGGTGGAAGGACGGCCTGGGCGACGCCGAGCGGCGAGACCGTCAATGCGACGAAGACCATCGTGGCGACGACACCGATCATCCTGGTACGCGGCCCGGGCCGCCAGCCGCGGCGCATCCACACCGCGAGCAGGACGCCGGCCAGGAACTCGGGCGCCCGCACCGGCGGCCACCACAGCAGCGGCAGCCAGAGCACCAGCAGAGCGGCTACGACAGTCCATCCCCCTGTCGCCACACCGGCGCGCCGCAACTGACGCTCGGGCGCGGCGAGAAGCCGCGGCGCGACGAACGGCAGAGCGGCGTAGAAGGCCAGCTCGCAGCTCAACGACCAGGCAGGGACGTTGACGGCGACGGCGAAGTGGTCCCCTGGGACCCAGGCCTGCAGCAGCAGCAGCGATGTCAGCATCTCGGTCTGCGACGGGGTCCAACGCAACCACGCGAGCCCCGCGACGGCGAGCACCCACGCCAGGACGTAGACGGGAAGGATGCGCGCGGACCGGTCGCGCCAGAACCGGCTCAGGCTCGATCCGGTCCAGGACCAGGTCAGCACGAAGCCGGAGAGCACGAAGAAGAAGGAGACGGCGGCGGGGAACGTGCGGGTGAGGTGGACCAGATTGCTGCCCGGTGCGAACGCGATAGCGGCGTGGAACACCACGATGGCCAGCGCTGCAACTCCTCGGTAGCCGGTGAGTGTCTCCAGACGGGCGCGGCTCATGAGGGGACCTTGGGCGGGACCATGATGACGCTGTAGTCGTTGCGGTAGATGGTGGTCCAGCCCATCGAACGCAGCCCCCAGACGAGCGGCGTCGAGGTTCGCAGCCAAGCGGCGTCGAAGTCGTGGTCGTTCACGAACTGGCGCCAATGACCTTGCAACGACTCGGCGTCCAGATAGTCACCGACGTACTGCGGTGCGTAGATCTCGGTGCGCCCGTCGATGCCCGGAGCTGTGTCGCGAGCGGACCACAGCAGCCAGCCGCCGAAGTAGTACTCGTTGAGGACAAGCGCGCGGCCCGGCAGGGCGTCGAGCCGCTTGCTGACACCCCACGGCGAGCCCTGCTCGACGCCCGGGATCTGCGGCAGCACGAGCGCCGTAGCCAGAGTGAAAGCCGCGAGCGCCCCTAGGGCGGCGGTCCACCCGACCCCAGCCGGCAACGGGGGGCCGGCCACGTCAGCATCACGTCTTCGCCACGCCTCGCCGACCAATGGGGCGAAGACGATCACCGCGACCGGGATCGTCCTGATGTAGGAGAATCCGATGTACGACGCGACCAGCACCAGGGCGATCGTCGTTGACCCGACCGGTCGACGCTGTCTCGCCCAGCCGACGACGACGATGCCGGGCAGGATGAACCCTGGGGCCAGGTAGTGGTTCAAGATGCTTGGCGCGGCCCATTCCTGGACGTAGCCCGCGTAGGCCCGAACCTGCAGCGGCGACAGCAGCAGGGAGGGTCCGACCGGCGTGAATCCGGCAGCGAGGAAGGCGGACACCGCGACGACGACGAACGGTCCGTGGACCCGCCAGGACCGGAGCCCTACTTCGAACGCCAACCCGACCACGAGCGCGCCGTAGAGCAACAATCCTGCGGACCATAGCCCGTGCAGGTTGGCCCAGAGCCATACGACGGGGATGAACCACCAGGGCGGCCGGCGCGCGGCGACCGCCCGGCGCAGCGCGGGCAAAGATGCTGCGAGCAGCACCCACGACATCAGCTGAGGACGCTCGGCCGTCCCGAGGAAGAGACCGACGAGGCTGAGGGCAGTCACGCCGCACGCGACGCGTGGCGTCGTCGTACGCCGGACGGAGCGAGCCACCAGCAGTGCGAGCACTAGCATGCCCAACGCGTGCAGGGCTACGACCCCTCGGTAGCCACCGAGGGCGTACGACAGGTACATCAGCACCTGGCTGCCCCACTCGTGCAGCCGCCACGGCTCGGTGGAGGCGGGCGACCACGGGTCCGTGGACGTGAACCCGTGGTGCACGACGTAGTCGCCGGTGCGCAGGTGCCACCACACGTCCGGGTCGCTCAGCGGGCGCAGCCCGATCAAACCGAAGGCGACGCAGATGACCACGAGCAGCAAGTCGGCGGGGTCAGGCAGGCCACGAGCCTTGGCAGGTTCTTCGAGCGCGTCGACGTCACCTGACGCGTGGGTCGTGGTCATGACTGTCCGACGGGGCGGTCGAGGAGGGCCCAGTCGCCGTCCGTCATGGTCACCCGCCAACCGATCCGCTGCAGTTCCTGTGCCAACTGGGACCGGCGCCCGATCACCGCGACGTCAGGCTTCAGCTCGTGCACCAGTTCTCGCCAGCCGACCATCTGCCGGGTGGCCTGGAAGTAGCGGTGCACGAATGCGGGGTCGTAGTTGTCAGTACGCCCGTCGATCGCGACCGAGATCTTGGGTGCGCCTTCCCCGGTCAGGTAGCCGCCGATCACATAACTGTCCAGGACTCGAACAGTACCCGGTCTGGCCTTGAGATCAGCCACGATTCGGCTCGGTAGGCCGGCTTCGAGGGGAGGGCGCGACGCGACCACGAATATAGAGGTGCAGACGGCGACGACGATGATCGTCCATCCCACGACCACTGGAAGCTGTGGCGGGCTGGGCACCTGACTCACCTGCCGACCAAAGGTTCGGTCGAGGGCGCCCAGGACGACCGGGCTCATCATGAGGACCACGGGTGCGACGTTCCTGGCCGCCGTGAGGACAAAGACGAAGAGGCAGAGCATCCAGAGGGTCTCGTGACGGGGGGTCGGCTGCGGGCAGCGAGCAACCGCGACGACCCAGAGCAGGAAGATCAGCAACAGGAAGATGCTGAAACTGTCGAGCAGATTCGTGGGCTGCCACTCCGAGACGTCGGACGCTGCACGGCGTACGACGAAGGCGGCGATCGTGAGTCGAGGCCCCGCCGGGGTGAGCGCCGACGCAGCCAACGACGCCACGGCGATCCCCATGGCGCGGCGTGAGACTGCGGCCCACCTCGGCGGCCGGTCCAGCGCAGCGCCGGCTGCCGCAAGCACGAACATTGCCGGTCCGAGGATCCACATGCCGTGGACGTTGGCCCAGACGTAGATGACCACGATGAGCCACCAAGAGGGCGGCCTCCCGAGCATGGTCGTCCTTGCCTGTTCTGCGACCCAGACGAGGAAGCACAGTGAGAGCAGCTGGGGGCGCTCGGCGATGAAGGGCGAGAGGGTGATGCAGGTGAGGACGAAGACGGGTGCCGCGACCCTGTGCGGTGCCCCGGACCGCACGAACAGGACCCGGTAGAGGGACGCCAGCAGGATGGCGCCGGCGACGAGCTTGAGCAGGATCACCCCCCGCCAGCCGAGGTCGTCATGGACGACGGCGAACAGCACGTCCGAGAGCCACGAGGTCGGGGTCCAGGCGCGGCCCAGCGCCGTGAATGCCCACGGTTCCTTGTGAGGCACGCCGTGGTGAAGGATCAGATCACCCGTGCGAACATGCCACCAGACGTCGGGATCTCCGATGGGCCGTGTCGCGCCGACCCAGAAGAGGGCGGCGGCACCGATGGACAGCACGGCCCACGCATCTAACCTTACTTTGGCGGGTCGCCTCGTCGGCGGCACTGTCTCGGTGACGGGGTTCATGCTGTCTGGCCGGAGGACACGACGTGGGTCAGGCGCAGTGTGCGCCTGACCCACGTGTGGTGTCCCGAACTACTGGTTGCAGTCGTTGCTGGCCGGTCCGTTCGCGTTCACTGCGTTCGAGTTCTTGAACGCAGTGCAGGTGTCTTTGAAGGCACCCTTGACGAACGTGCCGAGTGCGAAGACGACCAGGATGATGATGGCCGCGATCGCGGCCACCAGCAGGCCGTACTCCACAGCTGACGCACCCTCATCCCCGCGCTGCTTCGACGCTTTGCGGATGTAAGCGAGCATCGTTGACCCGGACTACTGGTTGCAGTTGTTGCTGGCCGGACCGGACGAGTTCACCGCGTTGGACGACTTGAACGCAGTGCAGGTGTCCTTGAAGGCACCCTTGACGAACGTGCCGAGTGCGAAGACGACCAGGATGATGATGGCGGCGATCGCGGCGACCAGAAGGCCATACTCAACCGCCGACGCACCCTCGTCATCCCGCCGGTTCGTCACCTTGCGGATGTAAGCGAGCATTTGGAAGACCTCCAGGTCCCACCGAAGATCGGAAACCCCCCTCGAGCTTCCGTGGGGCAAGACTGTCCTCTGCGAGAGCGCACCGGTATCGCCTTTGAGGTTGCTTTGTGTAGACAGATGAGGGAGTGCCCGTATCCTCCGAAAGGACTACGGCCGATCGGGTGAAGGGTCCTGTCGAATCAGTCCGAGTCGCAGCGCCGACATGAGGGCCTGCGCCCGGTTTGTGGCACCAAGCTTCTCGTAGATCTTGGAGATGTGGGTCTTGGTGGTGGACTCGCTGATGAACAGCTGCTTGGCGATCGCGGCCACACCGAGGCCTTGCGCGAGCATTGCGAGGACCTCGCGCTCCCGGGGACTCAGCCGCGGGCCCGTGGGCTCTAGCCGACGCTTCATCGCCTCGGCTAGGTCAGATGCCGTGAACGCCCGGGGTGAGACCGCAGCGTGACGAGCGGCAGCCACGATGTCCTCTGCGGGGGCATCCTTCGAAACGAATGCCGACGCGCCTGCTTCCAGGGCCCCAAACAGGTGCTCGTCCCCGGAGTACATGGTCAGGACGACGATTCCCATCTTCTCGGAGCCGGCGCGCAGCCGCTTGACCAGGTCGAGCCCGTTCGCGTCGGGGAGCCTGATGTCGACGATCGCCACGCCGGGCTGCAGCTCGCCGATCAACCGGAGGGCCTCGGTCGCCGTTCCCGCTTCACCGACGACCTCGAAATCGGCATCTCGCTCGAAGGCGCGGCGCAAGCCCTGACGGATCAGCTCATGGTCGTCGACGAGGATGACGGTGGTCACTGGTCTCTCCCTGCTCCCTGGTCACTTGCGATCTCGACCGGTCGTGCCTGCAGCGCGACATCGACCTTGGTCCCCCCTTCGGGGCGGGTGCTGATCGACAGTGTCGCACCCAGTCTGTCAGCCCTCTCCCGCATGATCTGGATGCCGTAGCTGTCGTCACGCCCGGTGCCCAGCCCGGTCCCGTCGTCCTCGATGGTCAGGCGAGCGGCCGGGGGGTTGATCCGGCAGGTCACCCAGAGGTTCTGGGCGCCCGAGTGCTTGCGGGCGTTGGTGACCGACTCCTGCGCGATCCGCAGCAGCTCGGCCTCGGCCTCCACCGGCAGCCTATTGGGGGTCTCGTCCAGCACGAGGTGCACGGTCATCGCTGATGCGGCGCCGATGGAGCGGACGTAGTCGGACAGCGCTGCTCCAAGCCCGGTCTGGCCCTGGACCTCGCTGCGCAGCTCGAAAATCGACAGTCTGAGGTCACCGACGACGCGGGTGACCTGGGCCCTCAGGTCCCGCAGCTCGCCCTGCATGTCCTCCTGCTCGCTGCGGGCGGCCAGATCGTCGAGCACATAACCCAGGAACGCCAGCTCCTGGGCGATCCCGTCGTGGATCTCACGGGCCAGCCGCCGGCGTTCCTCCGCCGTGGCGATGGTGCGGATCTCGCTGAACAGTAGGGCTGTCTCGATCCGCAGCGCAGCTTCGTCGAGGATCGAGGTCAGTGAGTCGATGTCGTCCTCCATCTCCCACTTGAACCGGCGCTCAAGCGCGACGACCCCCACCGTGCGAGCGCCGATCGTCAGGGGCAGCGCCATAGAGACCAACCCCTTGGTGCCGCTGAACCCCGACTGGCGGGCCGCGCCGCGCTGCTGGCTCCAGACCTCGGCCATCAGTCCGTCGCTGGCCAGCGAGGTGTCCCAGTCGGGCACGTTCCCCTCGCCCGCGAGCACGACGAGCTCCCCCTCCGGGCCAGGGACGAACACCGCCGCCCTGTCGAAGCCCGTCCGGTCGCGCAGCTGCTGGAGCACGATGTGCGCGAGGCTGAGCGCGTCGAGGCCGCCCGACAGGTGTCTGGACACGGTGCGTAGCTGGGTCATCAGCCGGTACGCCGCGGGGTAGGCCTCGTTGGAGCCCGCGGTACGCACGCCGAGCCGGCGCGCCCACGCTGCGAGAAGTCCAGTCGCGAGGGCCAGCAGGACCCACTCGCTCGCCGTCGAGCTGTAGGTGAGGCTTTGACCCTTTCTGATCTCGAAGGGGCTCGCCGCCAGGAACATGGCCGCGGCAGCCCCCGCCGTCGCCACAGCTCCCCGGACGCCCGCGATGAGCCCTGCTTCGAGCGCCGGCGCGAGCAGGTAGGGGAGAAGTGGCTGGTGCGGCCCGGCGTTGGCCATCACGAGAACCGCGACCGAGGCAGCCTCGGCAACGGGCACCCAGACGCTCTGTGGCCAGGCTGCTCCGGCGACCACCGCCAGGATGGCGATCGCCACGAGCACGCTCAGCCGTCCCAGGACGTCCAGCGACCCGTTGGCCTGGTGCAGGCTGTCGACAAGGCTCAGCCCGGAGCAGAGCAGCAGCAGCGTCGCGCGGGCAGCCAGGCCAAGCCGCTGGCGTTCCACGATGGCGCTGCCGGTGAAGAAGGCACCGAGCATGGCCCGACGTTGCCACAGCTAGGTCCAGTTGAGCGACATCTTGCGCCAAACCCCTGCAGGTGTCGCGTTCGGCTGGAACCATTGCAGGCATGGACAAGGGCCTGCGGTCGTTGGGCGAGGTGCTCGACACGGCGGATGAGAAGCTCGTGCGCGGCGAGAGCGCGGCCGGGAAGGTGTGGCCGACCGGCTTCAACCCCCTCGACGCCTACCTCAGCGGGGGCGTGCGGTCGGGCGAGCTGGTCCTGGTCGGTGGGCCGCAGGGCTTCGGGAAGACGACCTTCGTGCTGCAGGTGCTACGGAACATCGTGGCCGAGGGAGGCCACGGCGTCTATTTCTCCTACGAGCACGATGAGTACACCGTGCTCGAGCGGCTGATCGCGCTGGAGGCCGGTCTGCGCTTCGGCGCAGAGGCGGTCGCGATGCGACGGATCCGCGAGGCACTGGAGGCGGTCGACGGATCGGACAAGACCCTGGCCGACAAGCTCGCTGGGACCATCGGCGGCAAGGAGTCTGTGGAGATCGTCCGGAGCTACTCGGAGCGGCTCTTCTTCGCCCGTGCCAACGGCGCGACGAGTGACCTCCGAGAGATCCGCGACCGGATCAACGCGATCATCGAGTCCACTGGATCACGTCCGGTGGTGGTCGTGGACTACTTGCAGAAGGTCCCCGTGCCTGACGGTCCCGACTCCGAGGAGGAGCAGGTCACCACCGTGGCTGAGGGCCTCAAGGACATGGCGCTGGCTCTCGAGCTGCCGGTGATCGCCATCGTCGCCGCCGAGCGCGAAGGCCTCGTGGCGGGCAAGCGACTGAGGGTCCACAACCTGCGTGGGTCCTCGTCTCTGGCTTACGAGCCCGACGTGATCCTGCTGATGAACGACAAGTACGACGTGGTCGCCCGCCACCACCTGGTCTTCGACATCGGCAACGCCGAGCGGTTCCGCACCTGGGCCGTGCTGACGATCGAGAAGAACCGCTCGGGGCTGGACAAGATCGATCTCGAGTTCCAGAAGCACTTCGACCAGGGCCGCTTCGACGTCAACGGTCGAGGAGTGACCGAGCAGCTGGTCGACGAGCGCGTCTTCGTCGAGTAGGCCGGGGTCGTTGCAGATCCACCGACCCCGTCACACGGGGTCGGTGTAGGCGATCAGCTGGCGGGCCAGCTCGCGGACGTCCAGCGCGTCACGTAGTGCGGACGCGAGGGTCTCGACCTCAGCAGCCGTGCGCTCGAGCTCGGAGCGGGTGAACGGCCCTGCGCGCCGGGCCAGCAGAACGACGCCTTGCACCTCGGGCACCGGTACGGCCATCAGGTTGGGCCAGCTGGCCAGCGGCGAGCCACTGAGCTGGTTGCGGGCGACATCGGTGTTTTGGATCAGGATGGCGTCCCCGTTACGGCCGACCTTTTCGACCAGCCAGTGGCTTGACTCGATCTGGAGCCGCTCCTCGAGCGGTCGCAGACCGTTGGCGGCCTCGACCCGCCACACCTCACCGTCGGGGAGCAGCAGGGTGGAGGCGTCGGCGCGCGACGCGCTGTGGCACTGCTCGCGCAGCACATCCGCGAGGTCGACGAGCTGCGGCAAGTGGTTGATCTCAGCTTTGAGGCCCCGCACGAGCCCCATCGGGTCGAGGGTTTGTGGGCGTGATGCTGCCCTGACGACAGGCTCTCCAGTAGCACCCGGGGCTGCGGGCTCCCGGTGCACAGCATTAGGGGAAGAGGGCGGCACAGTCGGTTGGGGCTCCTCAGCCACCGAAACGGCAGGGACCCGGGGCTGTCCAGACTGCGGGCTCTGTGCGGCCGGTTCCACGGCGGGAGCCGCGGCGAGGTCGGGCGCTGCCTCGTTGGCCGTCCCGGGAGGAGTCGCGTGCACATCTCGGAGAGACTTCGTGACCCGCGTCTCGGCCGGGCGGGGCTTGCGTCGCCGTTGCGGCTGAGGGGCATGTGCAGGTGCCTTGGCCTTACGGCTGGCTGCGTCAGCCCCCGGGGACGACGCCTTGTCTGTCCGGGGCGACGGCAGGGCGACGTCGTCCGACGGGTCCAGCCCGTTCGGGGAGGCCACGCCGGGTGCTGCGCCCGTCGCGAGTGCGGGCGGCCCTGCAGACGGCTCTTCTGGCGCGTCCGGCACCGCTGGCTCGATCGGCATCGGCGGTGGCTCGGATGGTGCCGCTGGCAACGTGACATGGGCCGCTGCGGAAACAGCGAGGGCGTCGGACTGGGTGAGCTGCGCCGCGCGGTCAACCGCTGCGTTCAGCGCAGCCGCGTTGAGCGGCAGCTCGAGGAACACGACATCCGGGTAGAGACCGCCGATGCTGCGCCAGGTGCTCGTGCTGCCGCCCACGATGACCAGCGGAGCCCGGACCCCACGCAGGCGGAGGTCCTCCACCGCGGCGAGGGTCGTCTCGGCATCCTCGAGGTCGAGGACGATCACCTTCTCGGTCCAGTCGCGATCGGTCCAACCCGGCGTGGGCTTCATCTCCGTGAGCCGGTGCGCCTTGGAGCTCAGCGTCAGGCCCATGCCTGCCCGCTTCGTGACGACCGCGAGGGTGAGCAACGACGGCTACTTGTGGAACAGCGCGTGGGAGATCTGCAACGCTGCCGGTCCGATGACGACGATGAACAGTGCCGGCATGATGCAGAAGATAAGCGGAAAGAGGATCTTGACGGGGACCTTCTGGGCCGCCTCTTCCGCCCGTTGGGCGCGTTTGGTGCGCATCTCCTTGGCCTGCACGCGCAAGACATGGGCGATCGGGATGCCGAACGCATCGGCCTGCACCAGTGCGTTCACGAAGCTGCGGACCTCGTCGATGTCCACACGCTCCGCCATCGCCTTGAAGGCATCCGTCCGGCCGAGTCCGATCTGCATCTCCTGCAGCACCCGGAAGAACTCCTCGGCAAGAGGCCCCTCGGTCTGACGCGCCACCTGTGAGAGGGCGGCGTCGAAAGCCAGACCCGCCTCGACCGAGATCGTCAACAGGTCGAGGGCGTCCGGTAGGTCCTTGCGCATCTGGGTGCCGCGGGCATCGGCCTTCTGGGAAAGGACGACGTCCGGCCCGAGGAAACCCGCCGCGATGATCACGACGCCGACGATGATCAGCGGGAACACGCCGAAACCGAGCAGGATCGGCGACAGCAGGATCGTGGCGACGACGCCCGCAAGGCCGCCGAGGACCTTGAACGCGAGGACCCGGTCCACGTCCCAGTTCGGCGGCGACCCAGCGGCGTCGAGGCGCTTGCGGATCTTCTCTATCTGACCGGCCGGTGTGAGCCGACGTCCGAGGCCCGTGCTCCCTGAGAAGAACGGGTCGATCACTCGTTCCTTGAAGGGACGGTCCAGCTCCCGGCGCATGCTCGTGGGGGCGGACTGGATGGCGTTGAGCGCTGCCAGGCTGCGACCCACCTGCTCACGCTCGGCCGTGAAGACGCCGATCGTGGCGAGGATGATCACGACGGCTACGAAGATGCCGCCGAGCCCGACGGCCAGGACGATGTCAGCCATGGCTCAGACCTCCACATCCACGACGCGCTTCATCCACAGGGCACCGACGGTCAACGAGATGCAGCCGCCGACGATCATGATCCAGCCGAGCGGCTCCTGGCCGAGAGTGAACAGGTAGCTACGACGGGCGACCAGCAGGTAGAGCGCGAAGACCACGGGGAGGGAGCCGAGGATCCAGGCGGAGAGCCGGCCCTCGGCCGAGAGCACCTTCACCTGGCGGCGCAGTCTCGCCCGCTCGCGCAGCGTCGCGGCGACCGTCACAAGGAGCTCGGCCAGGTTGCCGCCCACCTCGCGCTGGACTCGGATGGCCATGACCACCCAGGCCCAGTCGATGCTGCGCATCCGGTCTGCGATCGTCTCCAGGGCGTCCTCGATCGGGACTCCGAGCCGAGTCTCCACGAGCGCCTTGTTGAACTCCGTGGAGATCGGGTCCTTGCCTTCTCGGACGACTGTGTCGATCGCCTGCGGCAGCGAGTAGCCGGCGCTCAGGCTGCCGGCCATCAACTGGAGCACCTCCGGCAGGGTGTCGATGAACTTGTTGCGCCGCAGCGACTCCTTGACGCTGAGGTAGATGATCGGGCCGACGACGGCCACCACGAGCGCCAGGATGGTGAGCACGAGGTTGCGGGTGAGCAGGAACACGAGCAAGGGGAGGATGACCACCATTCCTACGTGAACGATGATCCACTCGGCAGGTTTCAGCGGCACCCTGCCTGCCTCGAGCCGTCGCTGCAGCCGTTCCTCGAACCCTCGGTTGCGGACGATGCGCCCGGCGAACTCGACTGCTGACTGGGCCACGGCGCTCTCGCCGAAGGCGGTCGGCTCCTTGGCCTTTTTCTTTGCCTGTCCGCGAGCCAGTGTGTAGACGGAGAGGCTCTTGCTCACGCTTCGCTTGCCGCTCGGCACGGCCGCGTTGAACGCGAACGCCAGCGTGGCGGCCAACCCGAGGAAGATGGCGGCCACGGTGATGTAGAGCAACGGCTGAGAGCTCACCGGGCCGAGGCTGATGTCAGCCGCCTGCGGCTTCGGGTCAGCCCGTGGCGTGACGGCGATCTTCGGCAGCTCGTACGACGTGACCGCCGTGACCGGGCCCGAGTCAGAGGTGCCCGAAACCTTGATGTCGACGGGGCCGCGCGGCACGTCCGTTGTGAGGGGGAAGGACACCAGCAGCTGGCCGCTGAGCCGTTGCGCCACGTCTTTGAACTGGGCGACCACGTCCGACAGGTTGCTGCTGGAGTACACCTGCCCATTCCCGGCTGCGGCCAGCTGGTCGAGGGCGGCCTTCCCACGTGACTGCTGGAAGCCGATCGCATCGAGTCGCACGCCTGCCGCTGCCACGGCGCTGGCGGCTTCCTCGACGGTCGCCTTGCTGCCGACGTTCGCCCCGTCGGTGAGCAGGATGATGCTTCGGGACCCTTGAGTTCCGAGCGTCTGGACCGCACTCTCGACCGCGTCGTAGATGACAGTGTTCGCGTGGGTGGTGAGCCCGTCGATGGCGGCTGTGACCTGATCGTGAGTCTGGGTCGGAGGCACGACGAGGTCAGCCTTGTCGCTGAAGGTCATGAGGCCGATGCTGAGGTCCAGCGGTGCACTTGTCACGAACGCCTTCGCAGCCTGCTTCGCGTCAGCGAGTCGTCCACCAGAATTCATGCTGTTGCTCGTGTCCAGGACCAGCATTGCCTGCCGTCCGACAGCGGCACTGCCGCTGTCGGCGAACGGAACAGCCGTCGCGTTGACCTTCTTGCCGCCGACTGTGACCTGGACGGATCCGACTGCGATCGTCGTACCCGAGGCAGAAGGCTCGAAGACCAAGGAGACGTCGCTGCCTTCCAGCGCAACGCTTGTGATGGATCCGTCTGCGGCAAGTGCCTGCCCGGCACCGAGAGGCAGCGCGACCGCGGCCATGAGCAGGCCGCAAGCCAGGCGTAGAGAGGGTCTCATCGCTGCGCGAAGTGTTCGAAAGAGAAGAGCTCGGGGTTGACCTGGATGCCATGGTCGGCCAGCTGGGTCAGGAACTTGGGCCGCAGGCCGGTGGACTTGAGCACGCCGAGCGACCGACCGTTGTCGTCGAAGCCCATCCCGAAGTCGAACTTGAAGACGTCCTGCAGGGTGATGGTGTCACCCTCCATGCCGACGAGCTCGGTCACATGTGTGATCCGTCGTGAACCGTCCTTGAAGCGCGACTGGTGGACGATGAGGTCGATCGCGCTGGACACCTGCTCGCGGATGGCGCGCACCGGCAGGTCGACGCCGGCCATCAGCACCATGGTCTCGATCCTGGAGAGTACGTCTCGCGGTGAGTTGGCGTGCACGGTGCAGATCGAGCCGTCATGTCCGGTGTTCATCGCCTGGAGCATGTCGAGGGCCGCGGCGTCGCGGACTTCCCCGACGACAATGCGATCTGGGCGCATCCGCAAGGAGTTGCGGACCAGGTCCCTGATCTTGATCTCGCCCTTGCCCTCGATGTTCGGTGGGCGGGACTCGAGACGCAGGACGTGCTGCTGGTTCAGCTGCAGCTCGGCCGAGTCCTCGATGGTGATGATGCGCTCTTCTTCCGGGATGAAGGACGAGAGGACGTTGAGCGTCGTTGTCTTGCCGGCGCCGGTGCCTCCCGAGACCAGGACGTTCAGTCGCCCCTTCACACAAGCCGCAAGGAACTCGGCGGTGGCCCGGCTGAAGCTGCCGAAGTTGACCAGGTCCTCGTGGGAGTAGGGGTCCTTGGCGAACTTGCGGACTGTGAGCAGTGAGCCGTCCAGCGCAAGCGGCGGGATCACGGCATTGACGCGGCTGCCGTCAGGTAGGCGCGCGTCGACCATGGGGCTGGACTCGTCGACCCGTCTTCCCACGCGTCCGACGATCTTGTCGATGGTCCTGCGCAGGTGCGCCTCGTTGGTGAAGCTGCCGTCGACCCGGAAGATCTTCCCGTCGCGCTCCGCCCAGATGTCGTCGTAGCCGTTGACCATCACCTCGGTGATGTCTGGATCACGCAGGAAGGGCTC
>JAVEDG010000016.1 GCA_030841245.1 Actinomycetota bacterium | reverse complement strand
GTCCGCGTCGTACGCCGGTGTCGGGACCAGCCCACGACGGACCTCGCGCGGCTGGTCCAGCCTGCCCGGGGGGCGGCGGCGCTCACGAGCCATCGGTGCCCCCGGAGATGTGCATCACGCTCGGGTCCTGCTCGCGCCAGTCGTCGGGCAGCAGGTGGTCGAGGACGTCGTCGACGGTGACCGCGCCGAGCAGGTGGTCGTTCTCGTCCACGACGGGCGCGGCCACGAGGTTGTAGGTCGCGAGGTGGTGGGTGATGGCAGCGAGCGGTACGTCGACGTGCAGCGGCTCGATGCCGCTGTCGACCACGCCGCCCACCAGCGTGGAAGGTGGCTCACGCAGCAGCCGCTGGATGTGCACGAGGCCGAGGAACCTGCCGGTCGGCGTCTCCAGAGGGGGCCGGCAGACGTAGACCTGTGCCGCCAGTGCCGGGGAGATCTCCGGCATGCGCACCCTGGCCAGGGCCTCGGCAACGGTGGCATCGGGAGGCAGGATCACCGGCTCGCTCGTCATCATGCCGCCGGCCGTGTCGTCGGAGTACTCCAGCAGCCGGCGCAGCGGCGCCGCCTCGTCCGGTTCCATCAGCTCGAGCAGCTTCTGCGCCTCCTGGTGCGGCAGCTCGGCGAGCAGGTCGGCCGCGTCGTCGGGCTGCATCGCCTCGAGGATGTCGGCCGCACGTTCTTCCTCGAGCTGGCCGAGGATCTCGACCTGGTCGTCCTCGGGCAGCTCCTCGAGCACGTCGGCGAGCGTCTCGTCATCGAGGACCGACGCGACCTCGATGCGACGCTTCGGCGAGAGCTCGTGCAGGACGGTGGCCAGGTCGGCCGCGTTCAGCTTCTCGAACGTCGCTAGCAGGTTGGCCGCCCCCTGCCCCTCCTCGACGAGCGAGAGCCCGGACACCTCGTCCCAGTCGACGGTGAGCGCCTCGCCGCGTCGGCGCAGGCCCTTGCCCGGCCGTCGCACGAAGACCCGGGTCAGAGCCCAGTCGTTCGTCCGCTGCTGCTCCATGGCGATGTCCTCGACCATCACCGGTGTGCCGTCCTCGAGCAGCGTCACGGTGCGGTCGAGCATCTCGCCGAGCACCAGGGTCTCGCTCGGGCGCTGCTCGAACCGCCGCATGTTGACCAGGCCGGTGGTGATGATCTGGCCGGAGTCGATCGAGGTGACCCGGGTCATGGGCACGAAGATCCGACGGCGACCCGGGACCTCCAGGACCAGCCCGAGCACCCGGGGAGGCTCGCGCCCGATGCGCAGCGACGTGACCACGTCACGAACCCGCCCGACCTGGTCGCCCATCGGGTCGAAGACAGCGAGCCCGGCGAGGCGTGCGATGAACACTCTCGTCGGGGGTCCGGTCACGCGTTCAGGCTACCGGCGGAAGGGGTAAGGACCCGGCGGCGACGCGTCCTTGCGCGCCGCGGAGAGTCGGCAGAGCAGCCCGGTCCACGAGAGCCGTGACGGGCGCCCCTGGACGGGCACCTGATTCGAGGAGACGGGGTCGCCACATGCGACAAGGGACCGGGCCGGCAGCGATGGCGCTGGCGATCATGCTCGTGCTGGCCGGCTGCGGTGGCGGCTCGAGCGCCTCGTCGCACCCGCTGGACGGCTTGACCGCGAAGCAGGTCCTCGCCCGTGCCCAGTCGGCGACGAGGCACGCGCACTCGGTGCACTTCGTCGCGCACATCGAGGCGTCGGGCAAGGTCACGGACGTCGACTTCCGGCTCAACGACAAGCACCGCGTCGCCGGAACCTTCGGCGTCGGCGGCACCGACCTCCAGGTCCGGCTCGTCGGTCAGTACGTCTACGTCAAGGCGGACCGCGCGTTCTGGCAGCAGTCGGTCGGGACCGCCGCGGCGCAGCTGTTGACCGGCAAGTGGCTCAAGGCGCCGGTCTCCGACCCCAACTTCGGCAGCCTCTCGGAGCTCGCGTCCTTCGACGCCATCGCGACGAAGGTGCTCAAGTCGAGCGGCACGTTCAAGCGCGTCGCGGGCAAGACCGTTGGCGGCCAGCGGACCGTGGGGCTGCACGATGCCAGTGGCAGCGGTACCGACAAGGGCACGCTCTACGTCTCCGACGCCTCGCCGGCATTCCCGCTGCTGGTCCTGCCGGACCAGGGCGCGAGCTCGCAGGGCAGGGTGACCTTCTCGGAGTGGAACGAACCGGTGACTGTCAACGCGCCGCCGAGCTCACAGGTCATCGACGCCAGCAAGCTGGGCGGCTGAGGCACGCGGCCGTCAGGAGCGGCGTCGCGCTCGCCGGCCGAGCACGAACGGCAGCGGGCCGCGGGTCGTCGCAGGGGAGCCGGGCGGCTCCGCGGCGTGCGACCTGGTGGGCAGGTGCCCCGGCGACTCCAGCAGCTCGCCGGTCGGGGTCAGCCGCACGACCCTGGACTCCCTCGCCCAGCGGGCCGGCTGTCGCTCACCGTCCGGCGGGTTCAGCCGCTTGGCGTGCAGGTCGACGACGACCGCGTCCCACTCCGCTGAGCCGGGCTCGACTTCTCCCACCCGGGCCACCCAGGTCACCAGCCGGGCACCGTTGTCCTTGCTGCGCAACGTGACGGACACGTCTGCTCCGTCAGACAGGAAGGAGACGTCCTGCTCAAGGCCGCCGCCGACGAGGTAGGCCGCACCGTCACGCCAGACGTGCCAGGCCGGCATCGCGCGCTCCGACGACGCGGGCCGCAGCCACAGCACCGACGACTTGCGGGCCGCCTCTTCGACGAGGGCCCGGCCGACTCTCTCGTCCCGGTCCACCCGGGCAGCGTGCCACAGCCGGGTCGGGACGTCTGCTGTCCCGGCCGCGGCCCGGTGGCCCGAGGTGGCCGAGAATGCCGGGGTGACGCACCCGAACGAGCCGGCCAGGCCGAGCGCGGTCAGCGCACCGCCACGGGCCGACATGCTGGTGATGACCGTCGCTCTGGTCGCCGTCTCGACCTCGGGGCCGCTCATCGCGGCGACTGCGGCGCCGGCGCTGGCGATCGCGTTCTGGCGCAACGCGCTCGCGACCGGGGCCATCGCTCCGTTCGCCTTGCTGCGGCACCGGCTCGAGCTGGCCGGACTGGACCGGCGGGAGGTGGTCCTCGCCCTCGCGGCCGGGCTCTTCCTCGCGGGGCACTTCGCCACCTGGGTCCCGAGCCTGACCAAGACGTCGGTCGCCTCCGCCACCGCCATCGTGTGCGCGCAACCGGTCTGGGTGGCGCTGCTGGCGCGGCTCAGCGGTCACCACGTGCCCCGCCGCGCCTGGGCCGGGATCGCCACCGCGTTGGTGTCCGTCGTCGTCCTGACCGGCGTCGACTTCTCGCTCGAGCCACGCGCCCTCGTCGGAGACGTCCTCGCCCTGCTCGGCGGCGTGTTCGCCGCTCTCTACACCGTCGCCGGGGGGGAGGTCCGGCGCACGGTCAGCACCACGGCGTACACCTTCTGCTGCTACGGCGTCTGCGCCGTCACGATGCTCGTGGTCTGCCTGGCCTCCGGCCGGCCCCTCGCCGGCTACGAGACGGGTGCGTGGGTCAGGCTCGTCGCCCTCGCCGCAGGCGCGCAGCTGCTCGGGCACTCGCTGTTCAACCGAGTGCTGCGCACGACGAGCCCCACCGTCGTGTCACTCGCGCTCCTGTTCGAGGTCCCTGGTGCAGCCGTGATCGCCGCGATCTGGCTGGGGCAGACACCGCCGGTCGAGGCGGTCCCCGCAGCGGTACTCCTCCTGGTCGGGATCGGCATCGTCATCACCTCCCAGCCCCGAGGCGGTGAGGCTGCGATCCCGGCCGAGTGAGGCGTCGGTAGGGTCTGGTCACCCCGATTCCCGAGAGGTGGCCCGCATGGGCGAGACGCCGCCGCGTCCGCGTCGGTCCTGCCTGGCCGTGCCGGGCAGCAGCCCCAAGATGCTCGGCACGGCCCAGGGCCTGGCCGCCGACCAGGTGTTCCTCGACCTCGAGGACTCGGTGTCGCCGCTGGCCAAGATCGATGCCCGAGACAACGTCGTGTCGGCGCTCAACGAGGGCGACTGGGCGGGCAAGATCCGCGTGGTCCGGGTCAACGACTGGACGACGCAGTGGACGTACGGCG
>JAVEDG010000395.1 GCA_030841245.1 Actinomycetota bacterium | reverse complement strand
CGCGGAGCAGCTCGCCGGGCTCGGCCGCGACCCGTGCGAGATCCTGCGGACGACGTTCGACGAGGGCCACGACGAGATGGTGCTCGTCAAGGACATCGAGGTCAGGTCCGTCTGTGAGCATCATCTGGTTCCGTTCACCGGGGTGGCACACGTCGGCTACATCCCGTCGCAGGCCGGGCGGATCACCGGGCTGTCCAAGCTGGCGCGGCTGGTCGACGTCTTCGCGAGACGTCCGCAGGTGCAGGAACGCATGACCACCCAGATCGCGGACTCGCTCATGCGCATCCTCGACCCGCGCGGTGTCATCGTCGTGGTCGAGTGCGAGCACCTGTGCATGTCGATGCGTGGCATCCGCAAGCCGGGTGCGAGAACGGTGACCTCGGCGGTGCGGGGCCAGCTGCGCGACCCCGCGACCAGGGCCGAGGCGATGAGCCTCATCGTCGCCAGGTGACGGGGCCCGTGACACGGGGAACGGCGAGGTGAAGGCGCCGCGCGGGCTGCCCGCGGAGCTCGCGGCGGTCGACCGTTGCCTGGTGATGGGCGTGGTGAACGTGACCCCCGACTCGTTCTCCGACGGCGGGGACCACTTCGACGTCGAGTCCGCGGTGGCGCACGGCATGGCTCTGACCCGCGAAGGCGCCGACCTGGTCGACGTCGGGGGAGAGTCGACGCGCCCGGGAGCGGCTCGGGTGACCTCGGCCGAGGAGGCGCGCCGGGTGCTGCCGGTGGTGCGTGAGCTGGCCGCGGCCGGGCTGGTCGTCAGCGTCGACACCATGCGGTCCGAGGTGGCCGAGGCCGCCCTGGACGCCGGGGCCGGTTTGGTCAACGACGTCAGCGGCGGTGCGGCCGACCCGGCCATGGCCAAGCTCGTGGCGTCGGCGGGTGTCCCGTACGTCGCGATGCACTGGCGCGGCCATAGCGCCGGCATGGACGCGCTCGCCGACTACCGGGACGTGGTGGCCGAGGTCGTGGCCGAGCTGCAGCAGCGGCTGGACGCCCTGGTGGCGGCGGGGGTGGACCCGCAGACCGTCGTGCTCGACCCGGGCCTGGGCTTCGCCAAGCGTCCGGAGCACAGCTGGGCGGTCCTGGCCAGGCTCGACGCGCTGCTCGCACTCGGTCGGCCCGTGCTCGTCGGCGCCTCGCGCAAGGGGTTCCTCGGGACGCTGCTCGCCGACGGGGCGGGGCAGCCGCGCCCCACCGCGATGCGCGAGGACGCCACGACTGCCGTCACCGCCCTGGCGGCCGCGGCGGGTGCCTGGGCCGTGCGGGTGCACCAGGTGGCGGCGAGTGCGGACGCCGTGCGGGTGGCCGCCAGGCTGCGCGGCTCCGCGTCCCCTGCCGGCGGTCCCTGCGGCGTGCCGTCGTGACCGGCCGACCGGCCGACGCCGGTGCGGGTCGCGACTCGGAGGCGGTGCGGGCGGCCAACCTGGCGCTGTACGACGCCTTCGAGGCCGCCGACCTGGACCTCATGTCCGCTGTCTGGCTCGACGAGCCGTCGACCGACGCGGTCTGCGTGCACCCGGGATGGCCGCCGATCCACGGTCGCGGACCGGTGCTGCGCTCATGGGCGATGATCATGGCGAACACGCCGTACATCCAGTTCGTGCTGACCGACGTCGCCGTGTCCGTGACGGGCGACATCGCGGTCGTCACCTGTGCCGAGAACATGCTGACGGGGATGCCCGAGACGGCCGGCGCGAGCGCGGACGAGGTCGGCGGCGGACGGGTGGCTGCCACGAACATCTTCCGGCGTACGCCGGGCGGCTGGCGGCTCTGGGTGCACCACGCGTCGCCGGTGCTGTCGACCGAGGGGCCGCAGTGAGCGACCGGATCACCCTTCGCGGGCTGCGGGCGCACGGCCGGCACGGCGTCTACCCGCACGAGCGCGAACAGGGGCAGCCGTTCGTCGTCGACGTCACGCTGCACCTCGACCTGGCGCCGGCGGCGGCCAGCGACGACGTCACCGACACGGTGCACTACGGCGAGCTCGCCGAGGCCGTGGTCGCCGTGGTCACCGGCGAGCCGGTCGCGCTCATCGAGACCCTGGCGCAGCGGGTCGCGGACGTCTGCCTGCAGCGCCCCGGCGTCGAGACAGTGGACGTCACCGTGCACAAGCCGGCGGCCCCGGTCGCCGTGGAGCTCGGTGACGTCGCGGTCACGATCAGCCGGAGCCGGCTGTGAAGGGCCCGCAGCGTCGGGCCGTGCTCGCGCTCGGTACCAACGAGGGCGATCGCCTGGCGCATCTGCAGGGTGGGCTCGACCTACTCAGGGCGACTCCCGAGCTCGTGGTGCTGGCCGTCTCACCGGTGTACGAGACCGACCCGGTCGGCGGGCCGAGCCAACCGGACTTCCTCAACGCGGTGGTCGTCGCTGCGACCACGCTCGACGGTCCCGAGCTGCTGGTCCGGGCCCACGAGGTGGAGGCCGCCCACGGGCGGGAACGGCGGGAGCACTGGGGGCCGCGCACGTTGGACGTCGACCTCATCACGGTCGGGGACGAGCGGCGCGACGACCCCGACCTGACGCTGCCGCACCCGCTGGCCAGGGAGCGCGCGTTCGTGCTGCTGCCCTGGCTCGCCGCTGACCCGGCGGCCGAGCTGCCGGGAGTCGGCGCCGTGGCAGAGCTGGTCGCGGGACTCGACACGAGCGGGGTCCGGGAGCGCCGGGACATGTCGTTGGCGGCGCACCAGTGACACCGACCCGGGTCAGGGCCCTGGTCGGCCTGTTCGTGGTGGCCAGCGTGATCTCCTGGGCCGTCCTGCACCTGATGGAGAGCAGGGGTAGCATCCTCACCCCGCTGCCGTGGAAGGCGCCGGTGCTCATCGCCGCCGTCGCGGCCGTCGTGCTCGCCGCAGCGCTGTCACTGCGGTCCCGGCTGCGGGGCTCCCCCGACACCCGGCCGCCGCACCCGATCGGTGTGGCGCGCATGGCGGTGCTCGGGAAGGCGAGCGCCCACGCCGGGCCGGTGCTCGCCGGCCTGTACGGCGGGTACGCGCTGGTGCTGCTGCCTGACTTCGACATCGCCGGCCGGCGCGACCGGGCGCTCGTTGCAGTGATGGCGGTCGTCGCCTCGCTGCTGCTGACCGGCGCGGGGTTGCTGCTCGAGCGGGTCTGCCGGGTGCGCCCGCCACAGGACGACGTCCCCGCCGACTCCGAGCCGGTTCCCTAGCTCGTGGGGGCCGGACCGCCCAAGTGCGTGGGCTCTGGGCTGGCCGCCGCCTCGGCCTCGTCCACCGAGCGACGCAGCGCGGCATGGACCGCGTCCGGGGTGAGGACACCGACGCGCTCCCTGCCGTCGGTCACCACCACCCACCCCCGGTCGTGCTGAAGGAGCAGCGCCAGCGCGTCGCGCAGCGGGCTGCCGAGCTCGACGGTCGGCGCTCCCTCGATGTCCTGCTCCGGCAGCGGCGACAAGTTGTCCTGGGTGACGGGAGTGACCGCGAGCCGCTTGAGGCCGCGGTCCTCGCCGACGAAGTCCCGGACGAACGGCGTGGCGGGTGCCCCCAGGACCTCGGCCGGGGTGTCGTACTGCTCGAGCTTGGCTCCCTCGGAGAGCACGACGATCCGGTCGGCGAGCTTGACCGCCTCGTCGAGGTCGTGGGTCACGAAGAGCACGGTCTTGCGCACCGCACGCTGCAGCCGGAGGAACTCGTCCTGCAGCCGGACCCGCACGATCGGGTCGACGGCTGCGAAGGGCTCGTCCATGAGCAGGACCGGCGGGTCCGCGGCCAGCGCCCGGGCGACCCCGACGCGCTGGCGCTGCCCGCCGGAGAGCTGGGCCGGGTAGCGGTCGCCGTAGCGAGCCTTGTCCAGCCCGACCAGGACGAGCAGCTCGTCGACCCGGGCGGACACCCGGTCACGGTCCCAGCCGAGCAGACGAGGGACGGTCGCGACGTTGGTGCGGACGTCCTGGTGCGGGAACAGCCCGACGTTCTGGATCACGTAGCCGATGCGCCGGCGCAGCTCGACCACGTCGGCCCGCATCACGTCGGTGCCGTCAACGGTGATGGTGCCGCTTGTCGGCTCGATCAGCCGGTTGACCATCTTCATGCTCGTCGTCTTGCCGCATCCCGACGGACCGATGAGAGCGACGACGTGGCCCTGGGCCACGTCCAGACTCAGCTCGTCGACGGCCACGGTCCCGTCGCCGTACCGCTTGGTGACGCCGTCGAGTCGGATCATCGGCTGTTGGGTACGGTCCATCCGTGGGTCCTCTCGCGAGCGACTGTCTCGTTCGCAACACGTGGGTGTGCCCCAAGTATGTCCGGACGAGGTCGTCGGACCTGACGGCCGCCCTCACCCAGCACGTCGAGCTGACAACCGTCTCGGTCCTGATCGGACTGGCCGTGGCGCTCCCCCTTGCCGTCGTGGCCCGAAGGCTGCGGCTCTCGTCCCTGCTCCTGGGAACCGCGACCGTGGTCTACACCGTCCCGTCGCTCGCTCTGTTCTCACTGCTGGTGCCCTTCACCGGGCTGTCCTCGACAACGGTCGTCATCGGCCTGGTGCTCTACTCGCTGACGATCCTGCTTCGCAACGTCCTGGCCGGCCTCGACGGCGTCGCGGCCGACGTCCGCGAGGCGGCACGTGGGATGGGCTTCGGGCGCACCCGCCTGCTGCTGCGGGTGGAGCTGCCCCTGGCGCTGCCGACGATCATGGCGGGGCTGCGGGTGGCCACGGTGTCGACCGTGGCTCTGACGACGATCGGTTTCCTCGTCGGGTCCGGAGGGCTGGGCAACCTGATCCAGGACGGGCTGCAGAGCAACTTCAAGGCGGAGGTGCTCACTGCCTCGGTGCTGTGCGTGCTGCTCGCCGTTGTTGCCGACCTCCTCCTGCTGGTCGTGCAACGGGTGTTGACGCCGTGGGCCAGGAGCCAGTCGTGACGTCGTTGGTCGTGCCGATGAGTGCGTTGGGTGACGCGGTGTCCTGGCTGGGCGACCTTTCGCACTGGCAGGGCCAGAACGGCATACCGATCCTGACCTACCAGATCCTCAAGCTCTCGTTCCTGGCGCTGGTGATAGCCGCCGCGATCGCCCTGCCGATCGCCTTGTGGCTCGGGCACGTCGGCCGCGGCGGTGCGCTGGCGATCAACATCACCAACGTCGGCCGGGCGATCCCGATCTACGCCCTGATGGTGGTCCTCGCGGTCGGACCTCTGGGCCTCGGTCAGCGGGTGACCGTCATCGCGCTGGTGCTCTTCGGGATCCCGCCGATCGTCACCAACACCTACGTCGGGGTGCGCGGTGTCGACCGGGACACGGTCGAGGCGGCGCGGGGCATGGGACTGACCGCGTGGCAGGTGCTGTGGCGGGTCGAGGTGCCGCTCGCCTTCCTGTTGATCATGACCGGGCTGCGGCTGGCCGCGGTCCAGATCCTGGCCACGGCCACGCTCGGCGCCTACTTCCTGGCTGGTGGGCTCGGCTTCCTGATCTACGACGGGTTCAGCCGCCAGGACCAGGCTGAGCTGGTGAGCGGCGCCTTTCTCGTTGCCGCGCTCGCCCTGCTGGTCGAGGGGCTGTTCGAATTGTTGCAACGGCGTCTCGATCCGGTCCGCCGGACGGATCGGGCTGGTGGCGTGTCGGTGCCCCGTGTTTGACTGACGGCCAGCGGGTGCGCCCTGCACCCGCCCGACACGCGCGGTCCGAGACCCCGGCCGCGGGACACAGAAGGCGGGTGACTGCGATGCGCGCCAAGCGCATGCTCTCTCTTGTCGCGGCTCTGGCGGCCGTGGTGCTGCTGGCCGCGGCCTGCGGCGGCGACAGCAACAAGCTCAAGACAGACAACAACGGGAGCGGTGGGGGCGCCGGGAAGCACGTCGTCATCGGGTCGGCGGGCTTCACCGAGATCAACCTGATGGCCGCGATGTACCAGCTGCTGCTGGAGAAGGCCGGCTACTCCACCTCCATCAAGGTGGTGGCCAACCGCGAGCTCTACGAGCCCGCGTTGGAGAAGGGCCAGATCAACGTCGTGCCCGACTATGCGGCGACCATGGCCGAGTTCCTGAACGTGAAGAAGAACGGGCCCAACGCCAAGCCGGTCTCCAGCAACGACAAGGACCAGACGGTCGCCGCGCTGAACAAGCTGGCCGAGCCGCTCGGCCTCAAGGCGCTCGACCCGGCACAGGCGGTCGACCAGAACGCGTTCGCGGCCACGACGGCCAACGCCAAGAAGAACGGCGCGAACCTCAGCGACTGGAACGGCCAGAAGGTCGTCCTCGCCGCGACCCCGGAGTGCCCCGACCGGCCGTTCTGCCAGCCGGGTCTGAAGAACACCTACGGCATCACGGTCACCAAGCTGCTGCCCCTCGGGTTCGGCACCGCCCAGGTCAAGAAGGCGCTGACCGACAACAAGGCTCAGCTCGGTCTGGTCGGCACGACCGACGCGACCCTGGCGAGCATGGGCCTGGTCATCATCAAGGACGACAAGGGCCTGCAGGAGGCCGACAACCTGGTGCCCGTCGTCGGCAAGGGCTTCACCAGCGACACGACGATGGCCGACACGCTGAACAAGCTGGCCGGGGTGCTGACGACGGACGACCTGGCCCAGATGGACAAGAAGGTCGACGGTGAGCGGCAGAAGCCGGCCGACGTGGCCAAGGCCTACCTGCAGTCCAAGGGACTGCTCTGAGGGCGCGGCTCGATCGTCCTGCGCTGACGCCTGTCCTCTGACGCCCGCCCGCTGACGTCCTAGTGGCCGGCGGGGACGCGCTCGCCGACCGGCAACGGGACCACGAGCGTGTTCCCGGGCTGCGCCAGTGGACAGACCCAGGCCGGGTCGTAGGCGCAGGACGGGTTGTAGGCGAAGTTCAGGTCGACGACGAGGTTGCCGTCCTCGGTGCTGCCGAGGTCGGCGCCCTTGACCGTGTCGAGCAGGTAGCGGCCCCCGCCGTACGTCTCGCGCCCGGCGAGGGCGTCCTTGACCGGCACGAACACACCGCCGCCGTAGGAGTCGAGCCACCAGACGTCCAGGCTGCCGAGATCGCCGAGCCGGACGACGCCCTTCCGCTCGAAGGGGACCACGCCGTCCGTGGCAGTGGGTACCTCGAGGCGCTGCCGCTCGACGTCGGTGTCGACCGGGACCTCGAACCGGTACGCCGGGTCGTACGGCGCCACGTCGAGCCCGGTGAACGAGGCTCGGTCCTCGGGGAGCAACGGGGTGTCGGGGTGCTCGGCGAAGAGCCGGTCCCGCCGTTGCCGCCAGGTCTCGTGCGCGCTCGCCGGGTCGGCCGACGCGCGGACCTCGGCGTACATCGCCGCGACCTGCCGCCGCCAGTCCAGCAACGTGAGGCTCATGCGGTCACCCTGTCATGCCCGATGTGACGGTCCGGGCGATCACCCCGCGTGCCTCCACGGATACGGCACCCGTTCGGCGTAACCTCGCGATCATGGTCGGACGTCACCGAAAGCCGCCCGCCTGGCGCAGGCTGCTCACCTCGTTGCTGCGCAGTCAGCGCACCGGACGCATGGCGGCCCTGCAGGCGGAGGTGGCGGCGCTGCGGGTGACCGTCGGCGACCTGCGCCACCAGCTCGACCTGGCCCGGGCCGAGCTCGCCGAGCGGCATGCCGTCGCCGACCCCGCACCTGCTCCGCTCGCCGAGACCGTGCCCGCCGCCCCGGTGGCCGAGGAGCTGCGCTGGCTGACCCTGCAGCTGCCTCTGGTCCGCGCCGCCTTCGCCCAGGAGGTCGTGCCCGAGCCGGCCTTCGGCGCCGTCGCTTCGCTGGACCTCGGCGCCGACACCGCGTCGACCCGGATCGTGCTGCCCGAGTCGGCGCTGCTCGACCCGCGCATCGACCGCGCCGCCGAGTTGGCCGAGTCGCTGGGAGACGGCGCCGAGGAGAAGGCCGACGCCGACGGGGCAGCGCCCGGCCAAGCCGTCGCCTGACCCGAGTACCAGCCCTATTTGTCGATGTCTCCAACGACCACATTGGTTGGAGGCATCTCCTCGTTCGCTGCGCGGGCGACCTCGCAAGCTCGGTCGACCACTTCGCTCACTTGTCGATGTCTCCAACGACGAAAAACATGCTGCCCAGGATCGCCACCATGTCGGCGACGAGCGTCCCGGGCAGGAGCTCGGAGAGCACCTGGATGTTGTTGAACGACGCCGAGCGCAGCTTGAGCCGCCACGGGGTCTTCTCCCCGCGGGACACCAGGTAGTAGCCGTTGAGCCCGAGCGGGTTCTCGGTCCACGCGTACGTCGAGCCCTCCGGCACCTTGAGCACCTTCGGCAGCCGGGTGTTGATCGGACCGGGCGGCAGCGTGGTCAGCCGGTCGAGGCACTGGTCGGCCAGGTCGAGCGAGACCTTGACCTGTGACATCAGGCACTGGAACCGCGCAAGGCAGTCGCCGTCGGCGCGGGTCACCACCGGCACGTCCAGCTCGCCGTAGGCCAGGTAGGGCTCGTCCCGGCGCAGGTCGAGGTCGACGCCGGACGCCCGCGCGATCGGCCCGCTCACGCCGTACGCGTGCACCAGCTCCTGGCTGAGCACGCCGACGCCCTTGGTGCGAGCCCGGAAGATCTCGTTGCCCATGATCAGGTTCTCGATGTCGGGCAGCCGACGGCGTACGTCGTGGATGGCGGTGCGCGCCCGACCGGTCCATCCCGCCGGCAGCTCCTCCTTCAGCCCACCCACGCGGTTGAACATGTAGTGCATCCGGCCGCCGGAGACCTCCTCCATGACGGCCTGGATCGTCTCCCGCTCACGGAACGCGTAGAAGACCGGGGTGATGGCGCCGACCTCGAGGGGGTACGAGCCGAGGAACATCAGGTGGTTGAGCACCCGGTTCATCTCGGCGAGCAGCGTGCGGGCCCACACCGCGCGTACCGGCACCTCCATGCCGAGCATGCGCTCCGCGGCCAGGACCACCCCGAGCTCGTTGGCGAAGGCCGACAGCCAGTCGTGGCGGTTGGCGAGCACGATGATCTGTCTGTAGTCGCGGACCTCGAAGAGCTTCTCCGCCCCTCGGTGCATGTAGCCGACCACCGGCTCGGCGTCGATGATCCGCTCGCCGTCGAGCGTGATGCGCAGTCGAAGCACGCCGTGCGTCGACGGGTGCTGCGGCCCGATGTTGAGGACCATGTCCTGCGTCGCAAGACCCTCGGCCGACCCCACCAGGTCGGCACCCGCGCCGACGCCGACGGTTCGCTGGGTGGTCACCCCGGCGAGTCTGCCAGCATGGAGGATCCGGGGCAGTACGGACGCCACCGGAGGCTCAGGGGATCTGCAAGGGGTGAACGGATGACCACACCGGGCACGGATGGACTCGGCGCGAGCCAGGAGCCGTTCGGGCCGCCGGACACCGAGTGGGTGCGCGTGTCACCGCGGCTGGTCACGCTGCGCCGGCTGGTCCTGGTCGTGGTGGTCGTCGTCGCCGGTGCGCTCCTGGCCGGGCTGGCCGCCACGGTCGGCGTGTGGTGCGTCGTGCTGGTGGTCGGGCTCTCCCTGGCTGCCGCAGTGTGGGCCTGGCTCGTGGTGGGCCGCTCGGTGCGGTCGTGGGGCTATGCGGAGCGGGCCGAGGACCTGGTCGTCGTGCGCGGCATCCTCTACCGCCAGCTCGTCGTCGTCCCCTACGGGCGGATGCAGTTCGTCGACGTGAAGGCCGGGCCGCTGGACCGTCGTTTCGGGCTGGCCACCGTTCAGCTGCACACGGCCGCAGCCGCCACCGACGCCAACATCCCCGGTCTGGGGCCCATCGAGGCGGCCCGGCTGCGGGACCGGCTCAGCGCCCGCGGTGAAGCCCAGTCGGCGGGGCTCTGAGTGCCTGAGGGCAATCGGCGGCGGCTGCACCCGTTCACCCCGCTGCTTCGTGGCTGGAAGATCTTCGCTGCCGTCGTGGTCGTCCTCGGCCGCCAGGTCTACAGCGGCGTGACGCTCGGCTGGGACCTGCTGGCGATCGGGATCGCGGTGCCCATCGCGGTCGCCTACGGGTTTCTGTCGTGGCGGTTCACCTACTACGAGGTCAGCGCCGAGGAGCTGCACCTCGAGACCGGCGTGCTGTTCCGCAGGTCGCGCCACCTGCGGCTCGACCGGCTGCAGGCGGTCGACGTCGTCCGGCCGCTGGTCGGACGCGCGCTCGGGCTCGCCGAGCTGCGCCTCGAGGTCGCGGGAGGATCCTCGGCCGAGGCGCCGCTCGCCTATCTCGGCGAGGCGCAGGCGAGCGCGCTGCGTGCCGAGCTGCTGGCCCGCGCGGCGGGCATCGCGCACGACGCGCCGGAGGCGCCCGAGACGGTGCTGTTCACCGTGCCATTGCGTCACCTGATTCAGGCCGCGATCCGCTCCAGCGGGCTGATCGTCAACTCGGCGGTGTTCGTCGTGCTCCTCGTCGTCGGTTTCGGATTCGGCCAGTGGGCGGCGTTCGGCGTGGCCCTCCCGACGCTGCTCGTGACCATCCCGGTCATGGCTCGCCCGGTGATCTCGCACTTCGAGTTCACCGTCGCCGACTCTCCCGACGGTTTGCGCCTGCGCCACGGCCTGCTCGAGACCCGCAGCCAGACGGTCCCGCCCGGCCGGGTCCAGGCGGTGCGGATCATCGAGCCGTGGCTGTGGCGCCCCAAGGGCTGGTGCAAGGTCGAGGTCAACGTCGCGGGGTACGCCGGGGAGGGTCAGGACAAGGTCTCGGTGCTGCTCCCGGTGGCACCCAAGGCGCAGGCACTGGCCCTGCTCGGCAGGGTGCTGCCCGACGTCGACCTCGGTGCGCCTCCGGTCAATCCGGCCCCGACCCGGGCCCGGTGGGTCGACCCGGTGGCCTGGCGGTTCCTGGCGGCCGGTGTCGACGACCGGTACTTCGTGGCGCAGCGCGGTCGCTTCCAGCGGGAGACCGACATCGTGCCGCACGAGAAGGTCCAGAGCGTGCGGCTGTCCCAGGGCTGGCTGCAGCGACGGCTCGCGCTGGCCACCCTCCACGTCGACACGACTCCGGGACCCGTGCAGGCGAGCGCCGCCCACCGCGACGCCGCAGCGGCCCGTGCACTGCTCGACCAGGAGACCGGGCTGGCCCGAGCCGCTCGTGCACGCGCCGCTCCCGAGCAGTGGATGCGCCACAGCTCGCGTGATCGTGAAGGATCGATCGACTAGATGTTCTGACCGGGCAGGTTGGTGCACCGGGTGATCGGTGCGAGGCCGCCGAGTGCGGTGTGTGGCCTGTGATGGTTATACCGGTGCAGCCAGGCGGGCAGGGCCGCGCGGCGGGCGGACTCGCTGGT
>JAVEDG010000379.1 GCA_030841245.1 Actinomycetota bacterium | reverse complement strand
AGGCCGTTCGGGAAGTGAGCACCCGGTCGACCAGGCCGTACTCCACGGCCTCCTCCGCTGTGAGGATCTTGTCCCGCTCGATGTCCTTCTCGACCTGCTCGGACGTCCGGTTGGAGTGCTTGGCGATCAGGTCCTCGAGCAGCTTGCGCATGCGCAGGATCTCGCGAGCCTGGATCTCCACGTCACTGGCCTGTCCGCCGCCCTCGGTGTAGGGCTGGTGGATCAGGATGCGCGAGTTGGCGAGGGCGTAGCGCTTGCCCTCCGTGCCGGCCGCGAGAATCACGGCTGCAGCCGAGGCCGCCTGGCCGAGACACACCGTCTGGATCTCGGGCCGGACGAACTGCATGGTGTCGTAGATGGCCGTCAGGGCGGTGAAGGACCCGCCGGGCGAGTTGACGTAGATGATGATGTCGCGGTCGGGGTCCATCGACTCGAGGGTGAGCAGCTGGGCCATCACGTCGTTGGCGACGGTGTCGTCGATGGCCTGGCCGAGGAAGATGATCCGCTCCTCGAACAGCTTGGTGTAGGGATCGAGGCGCTTGTAGCCGTACGACGTTCGCTCCTCGATCTGCGGCAGGACGTAGCGCGCGCTCGGCCCTTCGGCGCGGTCGAGACCGCGGGGCAGGTGAAGGTCACTCATCTGGGCTCGGTCTCCTCGCGGACGCTGGGGCTGCGGGGTCTGCTCGCTCACGCCGTACCGCCGTCTCCGGCCACCTGGCCGGCACTCGCCGCGACCTGGTCGACCATGCCGTAGTCCTTGGCCTCGTCCGCGGTGAACCAACGGTCGCGGTCCGAGTCACGCTCGATCTGGTCGATGTCCTGACCGGTGTGCTGGGCGATCAGCTCGGCCATCTTCTTCTTCGTGTAGAGCATCTGCTCTGCCTGGATCTTGATGTCCGACGCGGTGCCGCCGAGGCCGCCGGAAGGCTGGTGCATCATCACTCGCGCGTGCGGCGTGGCGTAGCGCTTGCCGGCCGCACCCGCGCAGAGCAGGAACTGGCCCATCGAGGCCGCCATGCCCATCGCCACCGTGGCCACGTCGTTCTGGACGTACTGCATGGTGTCGTAGATCGCCATGCCCGCGGAGACCGAGCCGCCGGGTGAGTTGATGTACAGGAAGATGTCCTTGTGCGGGTCGTCGGCGGCCAGCAGCAGCAGCTGGGCGCAGATGGCGTTGGCCATCGAGTCCTCGACCACCGAGCCGAGGAAGATGATGCGCTCTCGCAGCAGCCGGTTGTAGACCTGCTCGTCGAGGCCCATGCCGCCATTTGGTGTCCGGGCGGTCGGCGTCTCGAGCCGGGGGGTGATCAGGTCGCTCACTGCACGTCACCTTGTCTCGCGTCTCTAGGTCTCACGTATCGGACTGTCACCGATGCGTCGACATTAACGCGAGGGCTCGACACGACCATCCTGACCGGGCCGCTGTTCGCTGACGGCGCACCTGTCCACGCGCGGGCTCACCCGGACGGCTCATCGTGCGGAACGGCTGCCTCCCGCCGTACGACGGGTCAGGCGGACGTGTCCTCGGTCGCGTCGGTGCCCGCTCCGCTCGCCGGCTCGGCACCCTCGTCCGGGCGGTTGCCCCCGGCCACGTCCACCAGGTCGGGGACAGCGCCGGGACCGGTACCGGTGGGCTCCTCCGGAGCGATCGCCTCCTCGGGCTCGCGCAGCGCGTCGAGGTCGACGGGCCGGCCGGACTCGTCGACGACCTTGGCCCGCTCGAGCACGAGCGCCAACGCCTTGCCGCGCACGACCTCGCTCACCAGCATCGGGACCTGGCCGGACTGCACGACCTCCTGGGCGAACTGGTCGGGACCCATCCCGTAGCGCGACGCCGTGCGCACGATGTGCTCGGTCAGCTCGGCCTCGTTGACCGACAGCTGTTCCTTGTCGACGATCTTGTCCAGGACGAACTGTGCGGTCATGGCCTCACGGGCGCGCTTGTCGATGTCCGCGTCCCACTCCTCGCCGCTCTGGCCCTCCGCGGCGAGGAACTCCTCGCGCGACATGCCGGCGGCCTCGAGCTGGTGCTCCAGAGTGTGGTTGCGCCCGTCGACCTCGGCCTTGACCACGCCCTCCGGGAGCGGCACGTCGACCTTGGCCAGCAGCGCCTCCAGCGTCCGGTCGCGGGCCTGCACGCCCTGCTCCATCTGCCGCATCCGCTCGAGCCGGGTGCGCAGGTCGTCACGCAGCTCCTCGATCGTGTCGAACTCGCTCGCGGTCTGCGCGAAGTCGTCGTCGACATCGGGCAGCTCGCGCTCCTTGACCGAGTTGACGGTCACCGTGACGACGGCCTCCTTGCCGGCGTGGTCGCCGCCGACGAGCGAGGTCGGGAACTCCTTCGACTCTCCGGCAGCAAGGCCGACGATGGCCTCGTCCAGCCCGTCCAGCAAGGATCCCTGGCCGGCCTGGTAGGACAACCCCTTCGCGGTCAGGTCCTCGATCGCCTCCCCGTCGACGGTCGCCGAGAGGTCGATGGACGCGAAGTCGCCGTCGGTCACCGGGCGGTCGACGCCCTTGAGCGTCGAGAACCTCTCGCGCAGCCCGTCGACCTGCTCGTCGACGGCCGCGTCGTCGACGTCGGCGTTGTCGACGGTCACTTCGAGCCCGTCGTAGTCCGGCAGGTCGAACTCGGGTCGCTTGTCGACCTCGACCGTGAACCTGAGGTGCTGGCCGTCCTCGAGCTCGGTGACCTCGACCTCGGGCTGGCCGAGCACCTGCAGGCTGTTCTCCTCGACCGCCTGCCCGTAGAAGCGCGGCAGCGCATCGTTGACCGCCTCCTCGAGCACGACCGAGCGCCCGAACCGCTGGTCGATCACCCGGGGCGGCACCTTCCCGCGCCGGAAGCCCGGGATGTTGACCTGCCCGGCGATCTTCTTGTACGCCGCGTCGAGGCTCGGCTTGAGCTCGTCGAACGGAACCTCCACGGTCAGCTTCACCCGGGTCGGGTTCAGGGTCTCGAGGTCGCTCTTCACGGTGGGCTGGCTCCTGTCGGCAACGGTCGGGGAAGCAGGTGCGGAGTGAGAAGGAGGTACGACGGGCGCGGCGCAGTCGGGCCCGGAACGGTGGTCGGGGCGGGGAGACTCGAACTCCCGATCTCCAGCACCCAAAGCTGGCGCGCTAGCCACTACGCTACGCCCCGCGGCGCGCCAGCATCCTACGGGCCGAGGCAACCCCTGCGGGCCGGCGCCCGAGGCCGATCTGTGATGCGGGCCGGCCGCACAATGGGCCCGGTACCCTTGACGAGGTCACGTTCCGCGGGTGTAGCTCAATGGCAGAGCCCCAGCCTTCCAAGCTGGCCATGCCGGTTCGATCCCGGTCACCCGCTCCAGATGCCGAGCAGGGATTCCGCAGGTCGAGGCACTGTCTGGGTCATTGCTGATGATCTTGCTGTGTCCCCCACAACCTCCTTCTGGCGAGGGTCGGCTCGTCAGTTCCCAGCCTGGATACGGCCCGGTCCCTTCGCGGATGCCCCTGCCGCAGACGGATAAGGCACAAGGCACCTACTTGTCATCTCGTAACCGACTGAAGATCACCATGTCGCGGTAGAGCCCGTCCCGGTACTGCGATTGGCGCGCAACCCCTTCACGCTCGAAGCCAGCCCTTTCCAACGCGCGCTGCTCGGCGATGTTCTCCAGGTCGGTGCCAGCTTCAAGTCGATTGACAGTGGTTGTCGAGAACAGATATTCCGCCAACAGCCGTTGGGCAGCCGACCCGTAACCTCTGCCGCGTGCCTCAGGGACGAGAGCGACGCCTAGACGGAGAGCCTTGCTCGCGGACTGCGGGCCGTAATAGGCCGGGAACCAGTGCACCTGACCGACCGGCTCGCCGCCTACCTCGACAACCAACATGCCATCGTCTTCCGACAGACAACCGTTCGAGGCGTATGACTGCTCAAGTGTGTTCGCCGGTCGGAAACCGAAGAACTCGAACTGGTCTCCCCAGCTCGCGAAACTCCGACGGACGTCATCGAAATCGTTGGCGTGACAGGCCGCAGCATCACCTCAGACATGTAGCGCAACGTATCCGGGACCACTGCTGCCTGGGGACTCGAGCCGTCACCTCCGGTTCGACCGGGCCTGGGACGCTGTCCGCGTGAGCCCGGACGCACGGCGCATCATCGCCGCCCAGGGGCTGCGCGCGGCCGGCTACGGCTGCACGGCCGTCCTGCTCGGAGCGCTGCTCTCGGCCCGCAGCTTCTCGCCGCTGCGAACCGGTCTGGTGCTGGGATTCCTCGTGGCGGGGACCGCCGGTGCGTCGCTCCTGGTCGGCGCGGTCGCGGACAAGGTCGGCCGTCGCCGCTGCTACGTCCTGCTCTTCGTGGGAGTCGCCGCCGCGGGGGCAGCCGTGGCGGCCGGCGCGCAGTTCTGGGTGCTGCTGCTGGTCGCGCTCACCGGGCTGCTGTCGACCGATGTCGTCGACAACGGTCCGGCGACGACGCTGGAGCAGACGATGCTCGCCAACGAGGACGCCCGCGCAGCCGGGACGTCCGGTGCACGTGTGTACGGCCTCTACAACGCCGTGGCGTCCATCTGCGGCGCGGCCGGCGCTCTCCTCGCCGGCCTGCTCGGGCGGCTCGGCGCATCCCCGGCGTCCGCCTGGCCCTTTCTCGTGCTGGTCCCGTGCGGGCTCGCCGGCGCGCTCCTCGCCTCGCGATTGACGCCTGACGTCGAGAGCTCCGACTCCGGGCCTGCACCGAAGTCCGGCGCGGCGGCGGCCCTCAACGGGTGGTCGCGGCTCGGGCCGTCACGCCGGCGCGTCCGCGGCCTGGCCGGGCTGTTCGCGATGGACGCGGCCGGTGGCGGGCTGGCCACCGCCAGCTTCCTGGCCTACTACCTGACGCAGCGGTACGACGTGCCGCTCGGCCGGCTCGGGGTGCTCTTCTTCGCCACGTCCCTCGTCCAGGCCGGCTCGGTGTGGCTGGCTCCTCGCATCGCGGACCGGATCGGGCTCGTCCCGACGATGGTCTTCACTCACCTGCCGAGCAACGTCCTGCTGGCCTCGGTCGCGTTCGCCCCGACGTTCCCCGTGGCGGTGGTACTGCTGCTCGCCCGGACCAGCCTGTCGCAGATGGACGTCCCGACGCGGCAGGCTCTGGTGATGCGCGTGGTAGAGCCGGAGGAGCGGACCGCGGCCGCGGCCGTCACGAACGCCGCGCGCTACACCGTCCGACCGCTCGGCCCACTCGTCGGAGGCGCGCTGCAGCAGGTCACGCTCGGGCTGCCGCTGGTCGTGGCGGGGGCCGTCAAGGGCGCCTACGACCTCGCCCTCTGGCGCTGGTCCCGTCGCGTGCCTGGCGCCCGGCTCGGCTGAGCAGCCGGTGGTTCGCTACCGCGTGGTTCTGCGCGCGGACGCGTGGTCGAGCACGGTCTGCGCGAGAAGTGAGCGGGCCACGATCCCCTGTGCTACGGCGGACAGTGCGAGCTGATGCGCCCGCGCGTACCCGCGCATCGCCGCGAAAGCCTCGTCCATCTGGAGGTTCCCGAGCTGGGCGAGCACGCCCTTGGCCTGCTCCAGAACGACTCGGCTGTTCAGGGCGTTCTGCAGCTGCTCCCGGACCACGGCGGAGTCAGCCGCAGCCCGGTCCTGCAGCAGGGCCACGCTCGCAACGTCGGCGAGGCCCTGTCCGAGGACCAGGTCGTCGTCGTTCAGGGCACCGACGTGCGTGCCGAAAAGGCCGAGCGCGCCCAGCGTGGAGTCGCGCAGCCGCATTGGAAGGGCGTGAACACTCGCGAAGCCGGCCGCCAGTGCCGCCGGCACGAACACCGGCCACCGGTCGGCAGCGTCCTCGAGGTCGTCGACCGACACCGGTGTCGCGGTGCGATAGCAGTCCAGGCACGGCCCGTCCTGGCGCTGCAACTGCAGGATCTCGAGCATCCTGGTCGCCTCCGACGACGCTGCGACGAGGTGCAGCACACCTCGCGCGTCCGCGAGCAGCAGCCCTGCGGTTGCGACGTCGAGCAGGCGGGCGCAGTCGGTCGTCAGCTCCTCCAGGAGCTCGACCACGTCGTACCCCTTGGCCAGGCTGCTGGCCATCGACACGAAGGCACGCGAGATGTCCGCTTCCCTTCCTGGACTCACAGCCCGCTCCCCCCACCGCTGCCGGCCCGCCAGTCGGGACCGTCCAACGACAAACGTCGCTCGACGATCGCGAAGGCGATCTCGCTCGCGGTCATTGCGCGCGCATAGGCGTTCGCCCGCAACCGCACGACGGCCTCGACCGGGTCGACGTCAAGCGCCGCCACGATCATGCCCGTGGCTTGGTAGACCTCCACGCGTTCCAGCGATGCCAGCTGTTCCCAGCCGTCATCGCCTCGTGCTGCGGAGTCCCAGTTGACGTCCGCCGCCATCAGATCCATCAGGGGCAGGGCCGCCAGCCGGGCGGCGTGCAGGCCGCCGGAGATCTGCTCCTCGGCCAGCTGTCCACGTGACTGCCGGAACAGGTCCAGCGCACCGACGTACGACGTGGTGACCGCCACGGGAAGGGCGAACACGGCGCTGACGCCCTCGTTGACCACTGCTTCGCGGAACGCGGGCCAGCGCTGCTCGGTGGCGGCGTCCAGATCGGCCACCAGGACCGGACTGCCGTGCCGGACAGCGTCGAGGCAGGGACCCTCCCCGAAGGTGAACTGGAACTCGTCGATCCGGCGGCTCAGCTCGCCGCTGGACCCGAACGTGCCGCGGGTCGCGCCCTCATGGACCACGGAGACCGAGGCGCCGTCGACCTCGAGCATCTCCACGCACGCCCGGCAGAGCTGGTCGGCCGCCGCGAGGGGGGTGTCCGCGCCGACCATGGCGGCGCCGAGGTGCTCACGCAACTGCTCGAGCTCGCGCACCGCTCCCCCTTTCTCGGCTGCTGCTGTTCACTATGTCACCATGGGTCACCGGCGGTCACCTGGAGGAACTCTACAAGCGGATCAGCTGTGCCCGACCGCGTTGAGGTGGCCCACGGCACGGACGTAGGAGCTCACCAGCCGGTGCTCGGCGTAGGTGACTCCGCGCTCGGCGCAGAACGACCGGACCAACGGTTGCGCACGGCGCAGCGACGGCCGCGGCATGCTCGGGAACAGGTGGTGCTCGATCTGGTAGTTGAGGCCGCCGAGGAGAAGATCGACAACAGGACCGCCCTGCACGTTGCGCGACGTCAGCACCTGGCGGCGCAAGAAGTCCCAGTTGTCCCCCGGCCGCTCGGCGGGCATGCCCTTGTGGTTCGGGGCGAACGACAGGCCCATGTACATCCCGAACACGGCCTGCTGGACGACGGCGAACACCAGAGCCTGGTCCAGCGGCAGGACCCAGAGGACCACGGCGAGGTAGCCGGCGACGTGGAGAAGGAGCAGAGCGGCCTCCAATGACCGCGAGGGGAGCCGGCTGCTGCGGATCGCCCGCGTGCTCGCGACGTGCAGCTGGAAGCCCTCGAGCAGAAGCATCGGAAAGAAGAGGTAGGCCTGGAACGAGGTCAGCACCTTGGCCACACCAGTACGACCTCGCGCCTGACCCGCGTCGAACACCAGGGCACCGATCCCGACGTCCGGGTCTCGCACCAGGTCGTTGGGATGAGCGTGATGGCGAGTGTGTTTGTCCATCCACCACCCGAAGCTGAGGCCGATCCCCAGGTTGCCCGCGAGCAGCCCGAACGCATACGCGGCGCGGCGGCCGCCGAAGACCTGCCGGTGCCCCACGTCGTGCCCGAGGAAGCCGAGCTGGGTGAACATCACGCCGAGAAATGCCGCGGTGAAGAGCTGCCACCAGCTCGCGCCGCCGAGCACGAGGGCGGTCCAGCCGGCAACATAGAGCCCTACCACCAAAAGGATCTTCGCCGCCGCCCCGACCGGTCTGTGATCCAGCAGACCGGCAGACTTGACGCGCCGCAGGAGCTCGGCGTAGTCGGTGACGCCACGCCTGATGACGGGGGTCGGGGACGGCACGGCAGCTTCGATGCTCAAGACGCAACTCCCAGACGAATGGAGCGCATGCGTCGAGGTCTGGGACGGGCGCCGGTAGGTGGCTCCTACCCGAGCATAGGCGGGGCACACCCGGTCGGCCACCGAGCCGGTGCCGATCGGGTGTGCCGGACCGGGCGTCCGGCGTGCCGCCCTCGTCCTCCTCAGCGGTGCTGGTCGGCCGCTGCCTGGACCTGCGCGACGTAGCCGGCCCAGTGCCCGGCGTCGCCGGCCGCGTCGGCGTCGCGGCCGCCGCGGCCGTCGATCATCTCCCGGACGATGTCCGCGTGACCCGCGTGCTGGGCGGTCTCGGCGACGACCCGGACGAGCAACGACCCGAGGGTCGTCGTACGCCGTTCCTCGGGCCACCACGCCACCGAGGCCGGCGCGGCCAGCCCGAGCGCCTCGACCGACTCGTCGGAGTGACGCCACGCGGTCCGGTAGAGGCCGACGATGTAGTCCGGCGACTCGGCTGCGGTCGCCCACATGTCGGCACCGTCCCAGATCGACACGTCGTCCCACGGCAGCGGCACCGGCGACGGACGGCCGACGCACGCGCCGAGGTAACTGAGCTCGATCCCCGCCAGGTGCTTGACCAGTCCCAGCAGGTTGGTCGCGCTCGGCGTCATCGGCCGGCGCACGTCGTAGTCACTTGCTCCCTCCAGGGACCGGAGCACGTTGTCCCTGGCCTCCTGGAGGTACCGCATCAGGACCGCACGCAGGTCGGGCTCCGGCTGCTCGCTGCTCATGGCGCGAACCTAGCCGCCGGTCCCGACACCCGGGGGACGCCTAGTCCCTCCAGATCAACACCACGGCGCGGTCGTCGTTGTGCGCGGCGGCGACCTTGTCCAGCAGCCGGCGTGCGCCGTGCCGGAAGCCCCGGGTGACCAGCCGCTCCGCCTCTCCGAGCAGCTTGTCGATGCCGACCGTCATGTCCTGGCCGGGCGCCTCGATCAGCCCGTCCGTGAACATCAGCAAGGCGTCGCCACGGTCGAGACGGCCTCGCTCGCTCACGAACTTGGCGTCGGGAAAGATGCCCAGCAGCGGTCCCTCGCTCGCCTCGCTGACCCGCCAGCGACCGGAACCGGCCTCGAAGTGCACCGCCGGGGGGTGACCGGCCACGGACACGACGAAGTCGCCCGAGTCGAAGTCGACCATGACGTGGGCGGCCGTCGCGAAGCCTTCCTCCCACTGCTGCCGGAGCAGGTAGCGGTTGGCCGCGGGCAGGAAGTCCTCGTGCGGCAGCGAGCCGAGCAGGCCGGCGAACGCGCCCGACAGGAGCAGCGCCCGAGTGCCGGCGGCGACCCCCTTGCCGGACACGTCGACGAGGGCGACCTCGAGCGTGC
>JAVEDG010000081.1 GCA_030841245.1 Actinomycetota bacterium | reverse complement strand
ACGCCGGCGTCGACGTGCTCGTCGCCGACACGGCTCACGGGCACGTGCGCCTGCTGCTCGACATGGTCACGCGCCTCAAGTCCGACCCGGCCACCGCTCACGTGCAGGTCATCGGCGGCAACATCGCGACCCGCGCCGGTGCGCAGGCCTTCGTCGACGCCGGTGCCGACGCGGTCAAGGTCGGCGTGGGGCCGGGTTCGATCTGCACGACGCGCGTGGTGACCGGTGTCGGCGTGCCGCAGGTGACGGCTGTGCACGAGGCGGCCCTGGCCTGCCGCGCGACCGGCGTCCCGGTCATCGCGGACGGCGGGCTGCAGTACTCCGGCGACATCGCCAAGGCGATCGTGGCGGGCGCCGACTCGGTCATGGTCGGCTCGCTGCTCGCGGGCTGCGAGGAGAGCCCCGGCGATCTGATCTTCGTTAACGGCAAGCAGTACAAGGCCTACCGGGGCATGGGTTCGCTCGGTGCCATGAGCTCACGAGGCAAGAAGTCCTACTCCAAGGACCGCAACTTCCACGCCGAGGTCACCAACGACGACAAGCTCTTCCCGGAGGGTGTCGAGGGGCAGGTGGCCTATCGGGGTCCGCTCTCGGCGGTCGCCCACCAGCTCGTGGGTGGCCTGCGGCAGGCGATGTTCTACGTCGGTGCGCGCACCGTGCCCGAGCTTCAGGAGCGCGGCCGGTTCGTGCGGATCACCTCGGCCAGCTTGAAGGAGAGCCACCCGCACGACATCCAGATGGTCTCCGAAGCCCCGAACTACCACGGCAACTGAGCCGCCTCTCCCGATGACAGAGATCGAGATCGGCAAGGGCAAGCGCGGCCGCACGGCGTACTCCTTCGACGACATCGCCATCGTCCCGAGCCGGCGCACGCGTGACCCCGAAGAGGTCTCCACGGCCTGGCAGATCGATGCCTACCGGTTCGAGATCCCGGTGCTCGCGGCGCCGATGGACTCCGTGGTCTCACCCGATACCGCCGTCGCGATCGGCCGGCTGGGCGGCCTCGGGGTGCTCAACCTCGAGGGCTTGTGGACGCGGTACGAGGATCCTGGCCCGCTGCTCGCCGAGATCGCGGCGCTCGACGAGAGCGATGTCACCCGTCGGATGCAGGAGATCTACGCCGAGCCGATCCGCCCCGATCTGGTGAGCGAGCGGATCCGTGCTGTGCGCGACAGCGGGGTCACCGTAGCCGCGGCGTTGTCGCCGCAGCGGACCGCGCAGCTGTGGAAGACCGTCGTCGACGCGGGGGCCGACCTGTTCGTCATCCGCGGCACGACCGTGTCGGCCGAGCACGTGTCCGGCCGGGCCGAGCCGTTGAACCTCAAGCAGTTCATCTACGAGCTCGACGTCCCGGTCATCGTCGGCGGCTGCGCGACCTATCAGGCGGCGCTGCACCTGATGCGCACCGGAGCTGCCGGCGTCCTGGTCGGCTTCGGTGGTGGCGCGTCCCACACGACGAGATCCGTGCTCGGTGTCTCGGTGCCGATGGCGTCGGCGGTGGCCGACGTGCACGCGGCGCGGCGCGACTACCTCGACGAGTCCGGCGGCCGCTACGTCCATGTGATCGCCGACGGCGGGGTCGGACGGTCCGGCGACGTGTCCAAGGCGATCGCCTGCGGCGCCGACGCCGTAATGATGGGCTCGCCGCTGGCCAGGGCCAGCGAGGCTCCGGGACGTGGCTTCCACTGGGGGTCGGAGGCGCACCACGGCGAGCTCCCGCGCGGCGAACGGGTCCAGGTCGGCACCGTCGGCACGCTGGCCGAGATCCTGGGCGGTCCGTCGCGGGTCTCCGACGGGTCGATGAACTTCGTGGGCGCGCTGCGCCGGGCCATGGCGACCACCGGCTACTCGGACCTCAAGGAATTCCAGCGCGTCGAGGTGACCGTCGCCCGCTGAGGCGAGTCGCCGAGCGCTGCGAACACGCCCAGGAAGCAGCCCTCCGCGTCGGCATGTCGGCAGCGCTCGGCAGGAACAGTGCTCCGTCGGCACCTAGGCTCTCCGGCATGGTCGGCGCGGGAGACCCGGGGGTCCTCAGCCCGGCCGCCCGCACGGCCGCGCTGGGGCGGATGGCCGAGCAGGAGCACGACGTCCTCGTCGTCGGCGGGGGAGTCGTCGGGGCCGGCGTGGCCCTGGACGCGGCGAGCCGAGGCCTGTCCACCGCGATCGTCGAGGCCCGCGACTGGGCGAGCGGCACGTCGAGCCGGTCCAGCAAGCTGATCCACGGTGGGCTGCGCTACCTCGAGATGCTCGACTTCGGCCTGGTCCGGGAGGCGCTGCGGGAGCGCGGGCTGCTCACCCGCCGGCTCGCTCCCCACCTGGTGACCCCGGTGCCGTTCCTCTATCCCCTGACCCACCGTGGCTGGGAGCGGCTCTACGCCGGTGCCGGGCTGGCGCTCTACGATGTGATGGCGGCGGTCGGGGGCAACACCTTGCCCCGCCACCGTCACCTCTCACGAGGGGCCGCCCTGCGCCTCGCACCGGGACTGCGCGACGACGCGCTCACCGGTGCGATCCGCTATCACGACGCGCAGGTCGACGATGCGCGCTTCGTGGTGGCGCTCGTCCGCACGGCGGCGGCGTACGGCGCCCGCGCGGCGAGCCGGGCCCGGGTGACCGGCTTCCTGCGCCAGGGCGGACGGGTCGTCGGCGCCCGGGTCCGTGACCTGGAGACCGGCGCGGACCTGCGGGTGCGGGCTCGTCACGTGGTCAACGCCACCGGCGTCTGGACCGACGAGACGCAGGCGATGGTCGGTGAGCGGGGCCAGACCCACGTGCGGGCGTCGAAGGGCGTGCACCTCGTGGTGCCGCGTGACCGGCTGGACGCCTCGACCGGGCTGATCCTGCGCACGACGGCGAGCGTGCTCTTCGTGATCCCGTGGGGCCGGCACTGGCTGATCGGGACCACCGACACCGACTGGCGGCTCGACAAGGCGCACCCGGCAGCCAGCCGCCGCGACATCGACTACCTCCTCGCCCAGGTGAACAGCGTGCTGCGGGTCCCGCTGACCTATGACGACGTCGAGGGCGTGTACGCCGGGTTGCGGCCGCTGCTGGAGGGCGAGTCGGAGCCGACGTCCCGGCTCTCGCGCGAGCACGTCGTGACCCGCCCGGCCCCCGGCCTGGTCGTCGTCGCCGGCGGGAAGTACACGACGTACCGGGTCATGGCGCGTGACGCGGTCGACGCGATCGTGTCCGCGCTCGGCACCGACGCACCCCGCTGCCGGACCGAGGACGTGCCGCTGCTCGGGGCGGCGGGTCTGGCCGCGGTCTGGGAGCGGAGCGACGAGCTCGCCCGCGAGTCGGGGATGCGGGTCGAGCAGGTCGAGCGGCTGCTGCGTCGTCACGGCTCGTCGGTGCACGAGGTGCTCGACCTGGTGCGGCAGGACCGCGGGCTGGCGGCGACGACCACCGGCAACCCCGACTACCTGTGGGCCGAGGTCGTGCACGCCGTGACCCACGAGGGGGCCCGGCACCTCGACGACGTGCTGACCCGGCGTACGCGCATCTCGGTCGAGACCTTCGACCGCGGGTTGGGCGCGGCAGAGCACACCGCGGCGTTGATGGCTCCGCTGCTCGGCTGGTCCGAGGCACAGGTGGCGCTGGAGGTCGAGCACTACCGGATGCGGGTCGAGGCCGAACGGCTCTCGCAGGACATGCCCGACGACGAGACCGCCGACGCCGCCCGGCTCGGTGCACCGGACCT
>JAVEDG010000363.1 GCA_030841245.1 Actinomycetota bacterium | reverse complement strand
GCTCGGCGAAGCCCAGCTCCTGCTCGACCAGGGCAGTCCGGTCGGCCTCCCACCGCACGCCGCTGGTGTCCGGCACCACGTCGTCGACGGACGCGCCGGCGAGGAGCACGCCGGACTCCTCGAACGTCTCGCGCACCGCCGCGCACACCAGCGCACGAGCCAGCGGGGGATCGCAGCCCAGCCGGTCGGCCCACTCCGCTGCTGACGGCCCGGACCAGCCCACTGCGGCATCACTGTCCCTCCGGTCGACCCGGCCTCCGGGGAAGACGACCATGCCGGCGGCGAAGGCCATGGTGGACACGCGGTGCAGCAGGTATGCCTCGGGGCCCGACGCGCCGTCGCGAAGCAGCACCACCGTGGCGGCGTGACGCGCCGTCACCACCTCCGACTCTCCGCGCACGTAGGCATGCGCGCGCGCCAGCAGGGCAGGGGAGAGGTCCGGCACCTTTGCGATGGTAGGTGCAGGCAACCAGGTGCCGGAGCACACGTGCAGGAGAACGCCGGATGAGATGGGGGAGCCTTCGATGTCGGAGAGCCTGACCATCGGCAGCCTGGCCGAGCAGGTCGGCATGACCGTGCGCAACATCCGCGCGTACCAGTCCCGAGGCCTGCTGCCGCCACCGGAGATCCGCGGCCGGGTCGCCTACTACACAGGCGCACACAGAGCGCGCCTCGAGCTGATCCTCTCGCTGCAGAACGAAGGGTTCACGCTGGCCGCGATCACGCGGCTCATCGACGGCCCCGCGACCTACGCGAGCATCGTCGCAGACCGGCGGCGCCGGTTCCAGGACGGGTCCTCGGACATCTCGACGTCGGTGCCGCTCCCCCAGGGCCTGGTGCCCGACGCGGCTCACGTCGAGGCGTTGTCCCGCGTCGGCCTCGCCTGGCACGACGAGGACGGGACGGTCCTGACCCACACGGTCCTCGCCGGTGTGGGGCGCACGTTGGAGGAGCACGGCGTTCCCCCGCAGCTGCTGGCCCGGCTCCAGCTCGAGGCGGCCGCAGCCGCAGGGAAGCTCGGAGAGGCGCTGCGTCTCCAGCTCGACGGGGTGGCCGACCCGACCGAGGCGCAGCGCCGCCGGATCAACGACGTCGCCAAGATCGCGGTCCAGCTGTCGGCCGCTGCCTTCGAGATCGCCTTCCTCCAGGAGGCGACGCGAAGTCGCGCCGAGGATTGAGCGCGCGCCGGCCGACTCAGCTGGTCTCGACCACGAGCTCGACCTCGACCGGAGCATCCAGCGGCAGTACCGCCACGCCGACGGCACTTCGGGCGTGCACCCCGGCGTCGCCGAACACCTCCCCCAGCAGCTCGCTGGCGCCGTTGATCACGCCGGGCTGTCCGGTGAAGTCAGGAGCGCTCGCGACGAACCCGACGACCTTGACCACACGGCGTACGTTGCCGAGGTCGCCGATCTCGGCCTTCACCGCGGCGAGGGCGTTGAGGGCGCAGACGGCCGCGAGCTCCTTGGCCGAGTCGGCGTCGACGTCCGCGCCCACCTTGCCGGTGGCGGCGAGCTCGCCCTCGACCATCGGCAGCTGGCCGCTGGTGTAGACCAGGTTGCCGGTGCGCACCGCCGGCACGTAGGCGGCGACGGGGGCCACCACGGCAGGCAGGCTGCGGCCGATGCCGGCCAAGCGTTCCTCGGGGGTGCTCACGACTTCTCCCGCTTGAGGTAGGCCACGACCTGTTCGCCGCCGCCCGGCCCGGGGACGACCTGCACCAGCTCCCAGCCGTCCTCGCCCCAGTTGTCGAGGATCTGCTTGGTCGCGTGGACCAGCAACGGCACAGTGGCGTACTCCCACTTCGTCATGGCGGCTGACCCTACCCGCCGGTCCACGACGGTCTGTGCCCCCGGGCAGGTTGCGCAGGCCAATCCCGATCGACGGCCTGCTCAGCGGAAGCGGCGGAAGTCCGGGTCGCGCTTCTCCGCGAAGGCACGCGCCCCTTCCATCCCCTCGTCGCTGCTCGCGTAGAGCTCGAGCCCGTCGAAGGCGAGGTGCGACAGGCCGCCGAGATGGTCGGTGTCCGCGTTGAACGAGTGCTTGAGGAACTTCAGCGCGGTCGGTGAGTAGGACCCGATGCGCCGACCCCACTCGAGCGCCGTCGGCATCAGCTCGGCCGGCTCGACCACGGCGTTGACCAGCCCCCAGCGCTCGGCCGTCTCGGCGTCGAACAGGTCGAGCAGGAACCAGATCTGGCGCGCGCGCTTCTCCCCGACCACCCTCGCGAGGTACGCCGTGCCGAACCCGGCGTCGAAGGAGCCGACCCGCGGGCCGCTCTGACCGAACCGGGCATGTGCCGCGGCGACGGTCAGGTCGCAGAGCACGTGAAGGACGTGGCCGCCTCCCACTGCCACACCGTTGACCGCCGCGATGACCGGTTTGGGGACGTCGCGGATGATGCGGTGCAGCCGCTCGATCTCGAAGGTGCCCCACTCGGTCTCGCCGTAGGAGCCGGTCTCGGCACGCTCCTTGACGTCGCCGCCCGCGCAGAACGCTTTGTCTCCGGCGCCCGTCAGCACTATCGCGGCGACCTCGTGCGATGCCCAGGCCGTCTTGAACGCGGCGATCAGCTCGTCGACCGTGCGGCCGCGGAACGCGTTGTAACGCTCCGGCCGGTCGATGGTGATGACCGCGACGGCATCGTCGACGGCGTAGCGCACGTCGGCGAAGTCCTCGACGCGCACGCTCTAGCCCTCGACCCGGACGACCACGGCCGTCCCCTGGCCGACACCGACGCAGGCAGCTGCCAGGCCGACGCCGCCTCCGCGGCGCCGTAGCTCGCGGCACAGGTCGACGATGACTCGCGGCGCGGAAGCACCCAGCGGGTGGCCGATTGCGATGGCCCCACCATGCGGGTTGACCTTCGCCCGGTCGAGCGGTCGGTCCAGCTCGTCAAGGCCCTGCAGGGTCGAGAGCACCATGGCGGCGAACGCCTCGTTGATCTCCCACACGTCCACGTCGGCCGTGGTCATGCCCAGCCGGCTCAACGCCTTCGCGACGGCGGTAACGGGCGCGACGGAGAACCGGTCCGGCTCGACCGCCACGGTCACGCTGGCCAGGACCTTCCCGATGGGAGCAACCCCGAGGCCGGCGGCCGCATCGGCGCTCCCGACGAGCACGGCCATCGCCCCGTCGTTCATCGGTGAGGCGTTGCCCGCGGTGACCGTGCCGTCCTTGGTGAAGGCCGGTGCGAGACCGGCCAGCTTGTCGAGCGAGGTGTCGGCGCGGATCGACTCGTCGCGGGTGACCTCGGCGAGGGGACAGACGTAGTCGTCGTGCAGACCCTTGTCCCACGCCTCGGCGGCGAGCTCGTGGCTGCGCAGCGCCCAGGCGTCCTGCTCGTCCCGGCCGATGCCGAGCTCGGCAGCCACCTTCTCGGCACACGCGCCGAGCGACGCGGTCCAAGCGTCGGGGAAGGTGGGGTTGACCATCCGCCAGCCCACCGTCGTCTGGTGCATCGTCATCGAGCGGGGCAGCGCCTCGTCCGGCTTCGGCACGACGTACGGCGCGCGGCTCATGCCCTCGACACCGCCCGCGATCACCAGCCTGGCGTCCCCGACCGCGACGGCCCGACCTGCCTGCACGACCGCCTCACCGCCCGAGGCGCACAGCCGGTTGACGGTCGCGCCCGGGACGCTGACCGGGAGCCCGGCGAGCAGGGCCGCCATCCGGGCGACGTTGCGGTTCTCCTCGCCGGCACCGTTGGTGTTGCCGAGGATCACATCGTCGATGTCGGCAGGGTCGAGCTCGCGGTGGCGCGCCACGAGCTCGCGGACCGGGGCGGCTGCGAGGTCGTCGGTGCGGATGCCGGAGAGCCCGCCGCGGTAGCGGCCGAAGGGCGTCCGGACGGCGTCGAGCAGGTAGGCGTCCATTGCGGCCATCTTGACCGGTCCCGCGCCGGTGTGCCAACGTCCGCGGGTGCCAGGGCCCGAAGACAGTGGTGGACGGATCGCTCTGGTGACCGGTGCCGGCCGAGGGATCGGCGCGGCCGTCGCGGTGCGGCTCGGGCGTGAGGGATACCGGGTCGCACTGACAGCGCGCAGCGAGGACCAGCTGCGCGAGACGGCTGCTCTGATGCCGACCGACACCTTGGTCCTGCCTGCGGACATGCTCGACCCTGCCGCACCGGATCGCGTGGTCGACGCGGTCGAGGAGGCGTGGGGCTCGGTCGAGGTCCTGGTGGCGAACGCCGGGGCCGGCGAGTCGGCACCGATAGCCCGGATGAGCGACGAGATGTGGGCGCGGCAGATCGAGCTCAACCTCACGGCGCCGTTCCGGGCGATCCGCCGGGTGGTCCCGGCCATGGTCGAGCAGCGATGGGGCCGGATCGTCGCCCTCGCCTCGGTGGCCGCCAAGCGGGGCGAGCCCTACATCGCGGCGTACACGGCCAGCAAGCACGGGCTGCTCGGCCTGGTGCGGTCGGTCGCGGCCGAGCTCGCGACGAAGGGCGTGACGGTCAACGCGGTCTGCCCGGCGTACGTCGACACCCCGATGACCGACGGCAGCGTCGAGACGATCTCGGCGCAGACGGGGCGCAGCCTCGAGGAGGCGCGAGCCATCCTCGTGAGCAAGCAGCCGATCGCGCGGCTGATCAGTGTCGACGAGGTCGCCGAGGCCGTGATGTTCTGCGTCGCCAACGGCGGCATGACCGGCCAGGGCATCAACGTCGACGGCGGGGCGGTGCAGTCGTGAGCGAGCTGCGCCGCGTCAACCCCGAGTCTCTGGCCGCGCCGAGAGGGTTCAGCCACGCGGTGACCGCTGCGGGAGGGACGTTGGTGTTCCTCGCCGGCCAGACGGCGCTGGACGCGTCCGGGCGGGTCGTGGGTGACGGGATCGTGGCCCAGGTCGAGCAGGCGCTGACCAACCTCCTGGCCGCGTTGGCCGGCGCCGGTGGTGCGCCGGAGCACCTGGCCAAGGTGACGATCTACGCCGTCGACCCCGAGGACTACCGCGCACACGCCCACGAGATCGGCGCGGTCTGGCAGCGGTTGGCCGGGCGCGACTACCCGGCGATGACGCTGATCGGCATCGTGCGCCTCTGGGACACCGAGGCGCTGGTCGAGCTCGAGGGCATCGCCGTCCTGCCGACCTGACGCCGAGAGGTCCCTCAGTGCGTCGCTGGCGCTGGGCTCAGTCGCCGCGACCGCGGCGGAGCCGGAACCACCGGTAGCCGTAGTCGTGCAGCTCGAGGCCGGTCAGGCGCAGCGTCGGCAGCTCGTAGCCACCATCGGCGAACACCTCGACGACCGTGTCGGCGCCGTCCTGCCTGCCGAGGTCGAGCGTGACCGAGGTGTCGGCGAGGTTGTGCAGGAACAGCACGCTGCCCTCGGGTGCGTCGAAGCGGTGCGCCAGGACCGGACGCGGCAGCGGTACGTCGAGCACGGTGCACGTGCCGACGCCGATCTCGGGGCAGTCGCGCAATCGTCGGATCAGCCGCTCGAACCACGACAGGAGCGAGTCGCCGTCGTCCTGCTGGTCGAGCACGTTGACCGACGCGGATCCGTAGCGCCCGCGCGTGCGGACCGGCTGCACCAGGTCGGCCGGGTCGGCGTCGGAGAAGCCTGCGGTCGCTCCCCGCTCCCACTGCATCGGCGTGCGGATCGCGTCCCGGTCGGGCAGGGAGAGGTCCTCCCCCATGCCGATCTCCTCGCCGTACCGCAGCACCGGCGTGCCGGGCATAGTGAACTGCAGCGAGTAGGCCAGCTCCATGCGCCGGCGGTCACCGCCGAGCATCGGGGCCAGCCGGCGGCGTATGCCACGGTCGTAGATCCGCATGTCCGGCTTGGGCGCGAAGGCGCGGAACACGTCGGCCTGCTGCTCCTTGGTCAGGCGGCTGAGGTCGAGCTCGTCGTGGTTGCGCAGGAAGGTCGCCCACTGCGCCATCGCGGCCAGTCGGGGAGCCGTCTTGAGCCCGTCGACAACCGGCTCGGCGTCCTGGCGGGCGAGGGCCAGCCACAGCCGCGGGTTGAGCAGGAAGTTGAAGAGCATGTGGGCCCGGTCGTTCGGCCCGTCGGGCCGCCCCGCGACGTACGACGGGAGGTCGCCCGGCTCGACGTTGGCCTCGAGCAGCAGCACCGCGTCGCCCTTGCGCCACTGCAGGTCCTGGCGCCAGTCGTCGAGGATGGCGAAGTCGTGCGGAGGGTTGTCGTCGTCCGGCTTGGTCATCTCGAGCACGAACGGCGCTGCGTCGACCCGGAACCCCGACGCGCCGAGCTGCAGCCAGAAGCCCATGACCTTCTTGATCTCTTCACGGACGGCCCGGTTCTCCCAGTCGAGGTCGGGCTGGAAGTCGTAGAACCGGTGGAAGTACCACGCCTTCGCCTCGTCGTCGTACGTCCAGGTCTCGCGCTGCTCGCCGGGGAAGACGATGCCCTGGCGCCGGTCGGCCGGCTCGCTCTCGCTCCAGACGTACCAGCCGCGGTAGGGCGAGCCGGCGTCCCTGCGAGCCGACTGGAACCACGGGTGCTGGTCGGAGGTGTGGTTGACGACCAGGTCCAGCAGGATCCGGATGCCGCGCTCGCGGGCCTCCAGGGCCAGCTCGGCGAAGTCGCCGAGGCTGCCGAAGCGGGGGTCGATGGCGTAGTAGTCGCTGATGTCGTAGCCGGCGTCGCGGCGGGGGCTCGGGTAGATCGGGTTGAGCCAGAGGCAGGTGACGCCGAGTCGGGACAGGTAGTCGAGGCGGCTGATCAGCCCCGGCAGGTCGCCGCAGCCGTCGCCGTTGGAGTCCTGGAAGGTCTCGACGTCGAGGCAGTAGATGACCGCTTCCTTGTACCAGCGCTCCGACATGGAGGGCCTCTTCCCCGATCCGGCGGGGCCATGTCCCGTCGAGTGGCGGCGTTGCGGTGGGTTGCGCGGGGCCCGATCCGACGCAACGCGCTGGCCGACGATGGTCAGCCCGTGATGACCTCGACGTGACGAGCGGCGGCACCCGCGAGTCGCTCCTGGAGTGCGAAGAACAGGTCGGCCGCCCGCCGACCGTGCCAGTCGCGTGGCAGCAGCTCGG
>JAVEDG010000075.1 GCA_030841245.1 Actinomycetota bacterium | reverse complement strand
ACTGCGAGGGCAGCTGGCCGGCCGGCACGGGGTCCGGGTTCACCTGCCAGTCGCTGTACGGGCCTACCGTGCCCAGGTCGCGCGGCCCGAACAGCGGCTGCGCGGCGAGGCCGACCGTCGGCACGGGATCGGGCGTCGAGGTCATGGCAGGTTGGCTGGTGCGGTGACCGCCGCTCTGCTCTGCGGCGACGCCGATGCCCCCGGCGACGAGGACCAGGGCCGCCAGCCCTCCGCCGATCGCCTGCCGTCGGGTGCGCTGGTCCCCGCGGTGCCGGGCGGCACTCGCGCCGGCCAGCGGCGCCTGGTCGACGTCGGCGCGGAGGCTGTCCAGGGTCGAGACGATCGGGTCGTTGCGGTCAGGCATGGCGACTCACCTCCGTGAGCGTCGAGTCGGCGAGCAGCTCGGCCAGCGCGGCACGACCTCGGGACAGCCGCGCCTTGACGGTGCCCTCGGGCGCGTGCACCTCGTGCGCGACCTCGGCGACCGACAGGCCCACCAGGTGATGCAGCACGATCGCCCGGCGCTGGCTCTCCGGGATGCGACGCAGCGCGTCGACCAGAGCCACGTTGTCGATGCTGGGCTCCGGTGTGTGCTCCGGCGCCCCGTGGCGGAACATCGCGGTCACGCCGTTCTTGGTCTTGCGCCACCGGCTGGCCGCGAGCCGCCAGGCGACGGTGCGCACCCAGGCCTCCGGGTCGTCGTACGCCGAGACGCTGGACCACCGCTGCCAGGCCCGGGCGTAGGCCTCCTGGGTCAGCTCCTGGGCGTCGGCCAGGTTGCCGGTCATGGCATACATCTGGTGCAGGACGCGGCGGTTCCCGGCGGCGTAGAACTCGTCGAAGCCCGCGGCGTCGCGCACGTCCGTCCCTCCCTCGCTGTCCCGGTGGGCGTGCTCTCACCCGTGACGACCCGCGACCACCCTCCCAGGTTGCACCGACGGGTCCCTCGAAGCCTGGACGCCTGGGACCGCCCCGCGGTTACCCGTCAAGCCGTGCGCAGCCGCCGGGCGGCCAGCGCCTCGGCCCGGGACCGCAGGTCGAGGTCCCCGCTGACGGCGGCAAGGAAGTCGGCTCGTTCCAGCGCGACGAGGTGGGAGTCGGTCCGGGCTATGACGGTCGCGGTGCGCGGGGTGTCGTGGAGCAGCGCGATCTCACCGAAGCAGTCACCGGGACCCATCGTGCTGGCCGGGTGCCCGTCCACCTGCGCCTCCAGCTCGCCCGACTCGACGATGAAGAAGCGATCCCCGGCCTCGCCGGTGGTGATCACGGCCGACCCCGCGGCCGCGTCGACCCGCACCAGCTGGCGCGCGAGGTGCTCGAGGGTCGGCCGGCCCAGCGCCTTGAAGAGCGGCACCGCCTGCAGGACGGCGGTCTCGGGGCTCGGGTGCAGCGTGCCGTCCAGCGCCCGCAGCGTGGGGAACGTCAGCAGCGTGACGACCACCACGGGCACCGCGACGATCACCATCGCCCAGCGCAGCGAGGAGACCGCGACCAGTGCGGGCATGACCAACGTGCCCACCGCCGTCGACGTCAGCACCAGGGAGTCCAGGGCGGCGAAGACCCGGCCGACAGCGTCCTCCGGAGTGAGGCGCTGGACGATCGTCAACCCGCTGACGTCGGCAAGGGAGTTGGACACCCCGATCACTGCCATGCCGGCGAAGGCGATGCCGACGTTCGGCCACAAGGCCATCAGCAGGGGTGGGATCGCCCAGCCCAGGATGCCCACGCCGGTGCCGCTCGCCAGCCGGTGCGAGGTGAAGGCGATGGCGAACAGCCCACCGAGCAGGGCGGCCACGCCGTCGGTCGAGGACAGGTACCCGACACCCGCGGGCCCCATCCCGGTCAGGTCGATCGCCAGCCCGATCTGGAAGACGGTGAACGCGCCGGCGACGAGTGTCTGGCATGCGAAGAGCAGGCAGATCAGCCGGAGCGAGTGGTGCCCCCAGATGATCCGGAAGCCGGCCATCGACTGCCAGAGGAGGCCACCTTCGTCCGGCTCGCCCGGCTCTTCGGCGTCGGTGGTCGCCGCGGCGGTGTCCCCGTCGGCCGGCAAGGCCGCGCGTCGTTCGTGCAGCCCGATGAGCAGCGACGCGGAGAACAGGAACGTCGCGGCGTCGAGCACGAGCACCGACGCGATGTCGGCCACGGCCAGCAGCAGACCCGCGACCGCCGGGCCGATGAACACGGCAAGGCTCTCGATGAAGCTGCCCAGGCCGTTCGCGGCGGTGAGCTCGTCCGGCGTCCGGGCCAGCGAGGGAAGGATCGCCATCTGCGCCGGCCGGAACAGGGTGGAGAAGGGCAGCGCGAGGGACACCAGGACGTAGACGGAGGCGGCCGGCCAGTCCAGCTGGATCGCGGCCGCCGCGGCGAGGATCAGGACCAGCTGGCCGAGGTCGCTGGTGACCATCACCAGCCGCCGCGGGTAACGGTCGGCCACCAGCCCGGCGAACGGTGCCATCACGGCGACCAGGCCCAGTCGCACCGCCATCCAGATCCCGACCGCAGTGGTCCCGCCCTGGTCGTAGGCCCAGACCGCGATCGCGGTCCCGTAAGCCCAGTTGCCGACCTCGGAGCCGGCCAGCGCCAGGTTCAGCCGACGCAGCTCCGGGTTGCGCACCACGGTGCCGAGCGACGAGCGGGTCTGAACCATCGCGTCACGAACAGCGCCCATCAGGTGGCTCCCGTCAGCTCGAGCCCGTCGAGCAGCAGCGTGGCGCCCCCGATGATGCCGGACATCGGGTAGAGGCGACGGTCGTCGCCCGTCGCGCGCACGGCGCAGAGCAGCTCGGCGAACGTGCACGACAGCGAGGTGTCACGGACCGAGTCGGTCGGCTCACCACCGCGCAGCCACATCCCGATGAGGTCGACCTCGATCCGGCCGGTGACCGGGTCGACGCCGGTGTGCAGCCCGACGAGCTCGCGGACCAGGACCGCGTCGTCGGCGGCGTTGAGCAGCGCGGCGGTCGGTGTCACCGCGGCGTCGAGGGTCAGGACCCCCGGGCGTACGGCGGGCAACGCCCGATGTCCGTTGCGGCCGGCGTTCCCGGTGCTACCGGTGCCCGCCTCACGCGCCGTCGACGTCGAGTGCAGGAGGGACCTGATCGTGCCGTCGGCCACCAGCACGGTCCGCCCGGTGGCGACTCCCTCGTCGTCGACCGGTCGTCGCCAACCCGGGGGAGCGCTGGCCGGGTCGTCGACCAGCTCGACGTCCGGTGCGGCCAGGCCGGCTCGCGTCTCGCCGGCGTAGACCGACCGGCCCCGCCCGACCTCGTCACCGCACAGCGCCCTGCCGATGACGTCCAGCAGCTCGGCGGCGACGAGCGGTTCCAGCACCAGCCGGGTCGGCCCGGTGGCCGCCCGGCCCGGCCGGGCCTGCTGGACCGCGCGGGTGACCGCCGTCGTGGCGACCTCGTCGGCGGACACATCGGCCAGAGTCACGCCCGCGGCGTACCCGAACGACGTGACCACACCATCGTCGCGGTCGACCATGGCCGCGATGTGTGCCTCGGCCGTCCCCGACCGGTACGCCGCCCGGGTCCCGCGGCTCGAGGCGATCGACACCTCGGCGACCTGGTCCCAGTACGACGCGGCCGTGAGCCTGACATCGGGGTCGAGCTTGTCGGCCAGCCGGTCGATCTCGAGCGCCAGCTCCAGCTTCTCGCGCACCGAGGTGCGAGCGGGCTCCGGGCCGGGCTGCGGGTCCCGCACGCCGTCGTCCGGCAGCGTGTTGCGATCGTCCGGCGTCCCGTAGCGCGCGTTGTCACGTGCGTCGGCCAGGACCTGGCGCAGCCCGTCGGGCGAGAGGTCCGAGGTGCTGGCGAACCCGAGCCGCGAGCCGGAGACGACGCGGACGCCGATCCCGCTCGTCTCCGTCGAGCTGACCGACTCGACGGCACCGCGGCGGGCAGAGACGTTGGCCCGCCAGGACTGCACGCCGTACGCCTCGACCTGCTCGTGCTCGAGCGCCCGGTCCGCCACCCGTTCGCACACCTCGAGCATCAGCCGCCACCGACCCGCATCCGCGCCCGCAGGGTCGGGGCCCCGTAGGTCACCGGGACGGACTGGCCGGCCTTGCCGCACAGGGCCTGGCTGCTCGCGAAGTCGGTGCCGACCGCGTCGACGAGGGACAGCGTCTCCAGGCAGCGACCGGTGAGGTGCGCGCCGCGGATCCTTCTGGTGAGCTCACCGTTCTCGACGAGGTAGGCCTCGGTCACCCGGAAGCTGAACTCGCCGGTTGCCGGGTCCACCTCGCCACCGCCGAGTCCCTCGCAGAACAACCCCGACCGGGTGTCGGCCAGGATCGCTGCCGGGTCGTCGGCGCCGGGCGAGATGAACGAGTTCGACATACGAGGCTGGGGCAGGTGCGCGTAGGACTGCCGACGTCCGTGACCGTTCGACCCGGGCCGGTGCAGAGCGTCGGCGGACCGCAGGTCGGTCAGATCCCCGACCAGGACGCCCTGGTCGAGCAGCGGGGTAGGGGTCGAGGGGGTGCCCTCGTCGTCGAAGGCGTAGGAGCCGTAGCCCCCGGCCAGCGTGGGATCGTCCACCCCGGTGAGCAGCGGTGACCCGACCCGCTGGCCGGCTCTGCCCGCGAACACCGACTCGCCGAGGACCAGCGTGTCCGCCTCGAGCCCGTGCCCGCACGCCTCGTGGAAGAACACGCCGGCCCCGCCCTTGGCGAGGATCACGGGCATCTCACCGGTCGGCGGGGGGTCGCTGTCGAGCAGCCGCACGGCCCGGGCCGCCACCCGGCGGCCGAGGTCCTCCGGCGTGTGCTCGCGGAAGAGCTCCAGCCCCCATGTGCCCGCGATGTCGTCGTTCGCCCGCTGCACCAGGCCGTCGGCGCGGGCGACGGCGCGGCACATCAACCGGGTGCGGACCCGGTTGTCCTCGCTGACGAAACCCGACGAACCGGCCATCAGCAGCGCGACGTGCGCATCGGTGTAGGAGACCGACACCGAGCTGACCCCACCCGGCTCCGCCCGCGCCGCGGCCTCGCAGCGCAGCGCCAGGTCGACCTTCGCCGCCCGCTCGACCTGGGCCGCGTCCGGTTGCGCAGCCGCCGTTGCCGGGCCACCACGCCGGGTCAGGTCCCGGACCTCGGCGCTCCCCGTGCCGTCCAGCGCCGCGGCTGCCGCCCGCGCTGCGTCGAGGAGCGCGTCGCGCGACAGCAGGTCGGTGCAGGCGTACGCCGTGAGGTCGCCCCGGACCACGCGGACGCCGGCCCCGACGTCGAGGCCGCTGCCGATCTGCTCGACCGCGCCGTTGCTGACCCGCACGGAGGTGGTGCTGCGCCGCTCGACGTACAGGTCGGACCACTCGGCGCCGGTGCGCAGCGCCTCACCCAGCACGGCGCTGATGTCGCCCTCGCTGAGCACCTGCGCACCATAGCCAGCCATGGCCGTGCGAACCCGGTCGTTGGGCAGGTCCCCGCGGGAATTGATCGATCCGCTTGCCGCGGCTGTCGCTGCACGGCAGGATTCGCCCGACCTTGGGAGCATCTGATGGACGAGCAACCGCCGCAACGGGCTGTGCTGACCGAGCTGGCTGCCGTGCTCGACAACCTCGGGCCCGCGCTCGACCCGGTCGGCAGCGAGGGGCTGCTGCGGAGCATCACGGCCACCGCACGCGAGATCTTCGGTGCCGCGGCCTGCTCCCTGGCCCTCCTCTCGCCCGACCAGTCCGAGCTGGTCTTCACCACGGCGTCGGGGGAGGGCGCGGACTCCGTGCTGAACCTGCGCATCCCGTCGAACCAGGGGATCGCGGGTTACGTCGTGATGTCCGAGCAGCCCATCGTCGTGTCCGACCTGCGCCAGGATCCCCGTTTCGCCACCGACGTGGCAGATTCCACGGGCTACGTCCCGCAGGCGATCCTCGCGGTCCCCGTGTCGAGCCCGAGACGGCTGCTCGGCGTGATCGAGGTGCTGGACCGGGACACCACACGACCCGCTGCCGACCAGGACATGCGACTGCTCTCGGTGTTCGCCGACCAGGCGGGGCTGGCGATCGAGAACTCGCGAGCTTTCTCGGAGCTGGGCCGGGCGACGCTGCGGGCGGTGGCCGACGCGGCGCCGGGGACGTCTCTGGCCGACGCCCTGGCGGAGGCCGAGGCAGAGGCGGACGACGTCGACGAGCGTCTCCTGGCGCTGGCCGGGCTCTTCGCCGAGCTCAAGCAGGCCGGCGAGCGCGAGCACGAGCTCGCCCTGTCCATCGTGTCGCAGGTGCTGCGCTACACCAGGGGGCGAGCGCGACGTCGGACCTGAGACCCGCCTGGTCGGACGCGTTCGACCCGGCATCGCTGCGCCCGGTGACCGCCCTTCCCGTCACGGGTGAGATCACGCGGGACTGGGCCTGGGGCGGCGCGACCGGTGCCGGGGTCGACGTCGCGGTCATCGACAGCGGTATCGACGCCTCGCACCGCTTCGTCGGACACGTCGAGTCGGCCGTCGCGCTGACCTACGACTCCTCGCTCGAGGACCAGGTGCGCAAGGTCGAGGGTCCGCACGGGGACCTGTTCGGGCACGGTACGGCGTGCGCGGGCATCATCCGGATCGCGGCACCGGACTGCCGGTTGCACAGCATTCGTGTGCTCGGTGAGCGGCTCACCGGCAAGGGCGTCGTGTTCGCCGCGGGACTCGAGTGGGCGATAGAGCACGGCTTCCAGGTCGTCAACATGTCGCTGAGCACCGGGAAGGAGGACTACTTCTCCGTCTTCCACGAGCTCGCCGACGAGGCTTACTTCAAGGGCGTCATGCTCGTCTGCGCCGTTAACAACGTGGCCGGCGCCAGCTATCCCTCGGAGTACGCCTCGGTCTTCTCGGTCGCCGCGCACGACGCCAAGGACCCGTTCGGCTTCGACTACAACCCGAGTCCACCCGCGGAGTTCGGCGCACCGGGCATCGACGTCGAGATCGCGTGGAGCGCGGGATCCACGATCGTGACCACCGGCAACAGCTTTGCCGCGCCGCACATCGCCGGGCTCATCGCGCGGATCCTGTCCAAGCACCCTGGCCTCACGCCGTTCCAGATGAAGACGGTTCTGCACGCCATCGCCGACAACGCCCGAGGCCGGGACGGCGGCTGAACGACGGCGACCGAGGACCTGCGGGTCAGGCGGTCCGGGTGTCCTGGCTGACCGCCCTCCGGCGCAGCGCCTGGACGTCGAGGACCTCGATCCGCCCGCGCTGGAGGCGGAGGGCGCCGGCGTCCTCCATCGCGCGCAGCACGCGGTTGACCGTAGGGCGGGTGGTGCCGGCGAGTGACGCCAGGTCCTCCTGCGTGACCGGGATGACCACGGGCGCGTCGCCGTCGCGGTAGTGGTGCACGAGCCCGAGCAGCCGGCGGACCGCCCGCTGCTCGGCCGGCAGGTACAGCGCCTCGACCAGGTGGGTGGTGAGCCGGCGGACCTGGGAGGCGAGGACCTCGACGAGGAGCCGTTCCACCGACGGGTTCGTGCGGCGCAGCTCGTCGAATCGGTTCAGGTCCAGCGAGAGCGTGTGCACCGGCTCGAGCGCGATCACCGAGGCGGTGCGGAGATGGCGCGGGCTGAGCAGGGCCTGCTCGCCGAAAAAGTCGCCCGGCCCGAGGACGGCCAGGGTGACGATGTCCCCCGAGCTGGTCGACACGCGTACGGCGACATGGCCCGAGCTGAGCAGATGGAAGGCCGAGCCAGGCTCTCCCTGGTGGAAGACGGTGTCGTTGCGTGAGTAGCGCCGGCTGATGCACGCGGCGAGCACCCGCTTGCGATCCGGCTCGCTGAGCTCGGAAAGGATCGCCCACTCCACGACGCCTCCACGGCCTCGGCCACGTCGAGGTCCGGGCTGATCATCCCCTACGGAGCGGCGTCGGTCCACGACATGTCGGGCAATGACGACGGGAGTCGCGAAAGACGGCGGAACGCGCTGCTCGCCGGGACCCTCCGGTGGAGGGGCCCGGCGAGCTCGCCGCTTCAGGGACCAGAAGAGTCAGTGGCCGGGGCGCGGACGCATGTGGCCGGCGACATCGTCCTCGTCCGAGTCGGTGTCGGCGTGGCC
>JAVEDG010000272.1 GCA_030841245.1 Actinomycetota bacterium | reverse complement strand
CGGCTGGCGCGAGTCCTTCGTCGTCGGCGCGGTCCTCGCGCCGACCGACGCGGCGGCGGTGTTCTCGGTCCTGCGTCGGGTCCCGCTGCCGCCCCGCATCGTCGGCACGCTGGAGGCCGAGTCCGGCTTCAACGACGCGCCGGTCGTGATCCTCGTGGTCGCGCTGGCCTCGACCGACGCGCCGACGTGGTGGTCCCTGGCCGGGCTGATCGTGTACGAGCTCGCCGCCGGCGGGCTGATCGGCCTCGCGGTCGGTTGGCTCGGCGCGTGGGGAGTCCGACGCATCGCGCTGCCCGTGTCGGGCCTGTACCCGCTGGCCGTGCTGGCGCTGTGTGTGACGGCGTACGGCGCCGCTGCGGTGCTGCACGCGAGCGGCTTCCTCGCCGTCTACCTGGCGGCGCTGGTGCTCGGCAACGCGCGGCTGCCGCACCGCCCGGCGACCCGCGGCTTCGCCGAGGGCACCGCCTGGCTGGCCCAGATCGGGCTGTTCGTCATGCTCGGCCTGCTCGCCACCCCCAGCGACCTGGCGTCCTCCATCCTGCCCGCGCTGGCCGTCGGCCTCGTGCTGCTCGTCCTCGCCCGCCCGCTCGCGGTGCTGGCCTCGCTGTCGCCGCTGCGGGTGGGTTGGCGCGATCAGGCCTTCCTGTCCTGGGCCGGCCTGCGCGGCGCCGTGCCGGTCGTGCTCTCCACCGTGCCCGGTGATCCCGCGATCTTCAACCTGGTGTTCGTGCTCGTGATCGCCTTCACCCTGCTGCAGACTCCCGTGCTGCCCTGGGTCGCACGCCGGCTCGGCGTGGCAGGCAGGGAGCAGACCCTGACCCTGGACATCGAGTCCTCGCCGTTGACGCGCCTGGACGCCGACCTGCTCCAGCTCAGCGTCCCGAGCGGCTCACTGCTGACCGGCGTGGAACTGTTCGAGCTACGGCTGCCCACCGGCGCCGCGGTGATGCTCGTGGTCCGCGACGACTCTGCGTTCGTCCCTACGCCCACCACCGCGCTGCGCGCCGGCGACGAGCTGATCGTGGTGACCCTCGAGTCGCTGCGCAGCGAGGTCGAGCAACGGTTCCACGCGGTGTCGCGAGCGGGCCGGCTGGCGGGTTGGCACGAGCGCACGCGCCGCGCTCGACCCGCAGGGGGCACACCCGCAGGCCCCGCAGTTAACCGAGACATGCGACCTCGTTAGCGCTGCGACAACGTGCGCGGACGGAGGCTCTTGCTCGGGCAACCGGCCCGCACAGCGGCACCGATGCAGGGGAGACAATCATGAACACACGTCGTCACATCGCGACCATCGCACTCGCAGGGGCAACCGCGGCAGCCATCGTCGCGGCACCGACACCGGCCGCGGCCAGCGGAGGCGGCACCGGTGTCCAGGCCAGCGGCACCTGCTCCGGCTCGACGCACTGGACGTTCAAGGCCAAGCACGACGACGGGCGCGTCGAGACCGAGCTCGAGATCGACTCGAACCACAACGGCCAGACCTGGCGGGTCCGGCTGTGGGACGACGGCGTCCGCTACTTCGCGGGCCAGCGCGTGACCCAGGCGCCGAGCGGCTCCTTCGTCGTACGCCGCAGCACCGCCAACCGGGCCGGCACGGACCACCTGACCGCCCGGGCCCGGAACCTCAGCAACGGCGAGCTCTGCCAGGCGCACGTCAACCTCTGAGCCGGCCGGTCCGCGACCGGTGAAGCACCGCCGGTGCGGGGGCCCCCGGTCCCCGCACCGGAATACGACCAGCCCCTCCCGAGGTTCAACCAGAGACCGGATCCCGGCCGTACCTCAGGAGGAGCGCCCGATGGCGACCATCACCGCCACCGCCGAGACGTTTGACCAGACCGTCGAGGACAACCCGATCGTGTTCGTCGACTTCTGGGCGTCCTGGTGCGGGCCGTGCCGGATGTTCGCACCGGTGTTCGAGCAGGCCTCCGAGACGCACGGGGACATCGCCTTCGTCAAGGTGGACACCGAGGCCGAGCAGGAGCTGGCCGCCCGGGCCAGCATCACCTCGATCCCGACCCTGATGGCGTTCCGCGACGGCATCCTCGTCTTCGCCCAGCCGGGCGCACTCCCGGCACCCAGCTTCGAACAGCTCATCGAGGCCGTGCGTGGCCTGGACATGGACGAGGTCCGCGCCAAGGTGGAGGCGGAGAGCGCCTCCGGCTGACCCGATCGCCCGGCCGGGTCCGAGGCCCGGGGCTGCTTCCTAGCGGCTAGCGTGCGCCACGGCAGTCCGTCGCGACGAGGGAGGTGCCCGACCGGTGCTGGAGATCACGGACCTGGTCCGTGGGACGGTCGCGCCCGAGCAGCTGCGCAGGTTGCAGCTGCAGCGACTGCGCACCACCTTGCAACGGGCCTACGACGACGTCGAGCACTACCGCCGCGCATGGGACCTGGCCGGCGTGCGGCCGCAGGACTGCTCGATGCTGCAGGACCTGTCGCGGTTCCCGTTCACCACGAAGGCCGATCTGCGCGACAACTATCCGTTCGGCATGTTCGCGGTGCCGCGCGAGGACGTGGTGCGGCTGCATGCCTCGAGCGGTACGACGGGACGCCCGACAGTCGTGGGTTACACCTCGGCCGACCTCGACGTCTGGGCGGAGGTCGTGGCGCGCTCGATCTGGGCCGCCGGGGGTCGCCCCGGTGACGTGTGCCACGTCGCGTACGGGTACGGCCTGTTCACCGGCGGCCTCGGTGCGCACTACGGCGCGGAGCGTCTCGGCTGCACGGTCGTGCCGGTGTCGGGCGGCATGACCGAGCGCCAGGTGCAGCTGATCGTCGACTTCGCCCCGCGGATCATCATGGTCACCCCGTCCTACTTCCTCGCGATCCTCGACCAGATGGACCGGCAGGGCATCGACCCCCGGGGGACGAGTCTCGACATCGGCATCTTCGGTGCCGAGCCGTGGACCGCCGACATGCGCCGCGAGATCGAGTCGCGCACGAGCATGCACGCCGTCGACATCTACGGTCTCTCCGAGGTCATCGGCCCCGGCGTGTCGCAGGAGTCGGTCGAGACCAAGGACGGGCTGCACGTCTGGGAGGATCACTTCTACCCCGAGGTCATCGACCCGATCACCGGCGAGGTGCTGCCCGACGGCGAACGCGGCGAATTGGTGTTCACGTCGCTGACCAAGGAGGCGATGCCGGTCGTCCGCTACCGGACCCGCGACCTCACCCGGCTGCTGCCCGGCACGGCGTACCCGGCCTTCCGCCGGATGGAGAAGGTCACCGGGCGCACCGACGACATGATGATCGTGCGCGGCGTCAACGTCTTCCCCACCCAGGTCGAGGAACAGATCCTGCGTGTCGACGGGCTGTCCCCGCACTACCTCTGCGTACTGACCCGGCCCGGTCGCATGGACGAGCTGACCGTGCGAGTCGAGGCGACGGTCTCGCCGGACGACCATCGGCGCGACGAGCTGCGCGAGCAGCTGGCCCGACGCGTCAAGGACTCGGTCGGTGTCACCGTCGACGTCGAGGTGCTGGACCCGGACGGGCTGGAGCGGTCCCTGGGAAAGGCGAAGCGGATCGAGGACAAGCGCGGGGCCGGCGGATGAGCACGGTGGAGCACTCGGTGTTCGACGAGTCGGCGCGGCCGCGGGCCCAGCTGGGCGTGGTGGCGACGGACGCGATTGGCCTCGCGGCGGGGCAGCACCTGGTGCAGGTGCACGACCACTTCCGGTCCGAGATCGCGGCGCTGCGCGACGTCGTCGCCCAGGTACGCCGTGGCGCCCTCGATGTCGCCGCGGCTCGCTCCACCCTGAACGACATGACGCTCCGGGCCAACACCTGGGCGGTGGGCTCGATGTGCCAGGGCTACTGCCACGCGATCACCCAGCACCACCTGATGGAGGACATGGCGGTCTTCCCGCACCTGAGCGGCGCAGATCAGCGACTGACCGCCGTGCTCGACCGGCTCTCCCTCGAGCACGTCGTCATCCACGACCTGATCGAAGCGGTCGACGCGGCACTGGTCGACCTGGTCCGCGACCCGTCCGACCATGCACGGCTCACCCTCGCGGTCGACCGGCTGGGTGACGCGCTGCTGTCGCACTTCGACTACGAGGAGGCCGAGCTGGTCGGCCCGCTCACCCGACTCGGCTTCTACGAGGGCCAGCTGTAGCGCTGGCGAGTCACGCGCCGGGCAGCGTCACCGTGAACGTCGCCCCGCCGCCGGGGGTCGCGTCGGCGCTGATGGTCCCCGCGTGCGCCTCC
>JAVEDG010000250.1 GCA_030841245.1 Actinomycetota bacterium | reverse complement strand
CGCCGCTCCAGCTCCCTGACCGTGTACTCCCCCAGGTCCTCGCTGACCTCCGGCAGGATCCGACCGGCCGCCTCGACGAGCACGAAACGGACGTCACCCTTGGACAGGTCGGGGTAGTAGCGAGTCGCGTAGCGCGCCATGTCCTCGAGCTCGGCGAGCGCCTCGATGCCGGCGTAGCCGCCGCCCACGAACACGAACGTCAGCAGCGCGCGCCGCGCTGCGTGGTCCGTCACGGACGTGGCGATGTCGAGCTTCTCGAGGATCTGGTTGCGCAGGGCGATCGCCTCCTCGACCTGCTTGAAGCCGATCCCCATCTCGGCCAGCCCAGGGATCGGCAGGGTGCGCGCGACCGATCCCGGAGCGGCGACGACGACCTCGTAGGACAGGTCGTAGGCCTCGCCGCGCATCGGCTCGATCCGCGCCGTCCGCCGCGCGTGGTCGAGGCCGGTCACCCGCCCGGTCAGCACCTCGCAGTGCTTGAGCACCCGGCGCAGCGGCACCACGACGTGGCGCGGTTCGACGCTGCCGGCAGCGGCCTCGGGCAGGAACGGCTGGTAGGTCATGTACGAGCGCGGGTCGACCACGACTATCTCGACGCGCTTGGCCTTGATGTCGCTGCGCAGCCGGCGCTGCAGGCGCAGCGCGGTGTACATCCCGACATAGCCGCCGCCGAGCACGAGGATGCGGGTCCGCTTCGTGCTCCGTAGGGTCTGGACGGAGGCCACGCCCTACAGCCTAGGAGCGCCCTGCTCGAGCCGTGAGAGCGCCCTGGTGAAGACCGCGTCGAGCATCGGCTCGGTGAGCCGTCCCGTGAAGGTGTTCTGCTGGCTCGGGTGAAACGAGCCGATCAGCAGCCACGTCCCGAGCTCGACCTCCGCGCCGTGACCGAACCTCGGGCGGGGCCGCGGGACCGAGCCGCCGGAGCGGGCGACTGCGGCGAGCACCGCCTGCCACGCGAACGCGCCGAGCGCCACCACCACCCGCACCGTGGGCAGGAGGGCGAGCTCGGCGTCCAACCATGGTGCGCAGGTGTCGCGCTCTGCCGGTGTCGGGGCGTTAGCAGGGGGTGCACATCGCACCGCGGCGACCATCCGGGTCCGACGGAGCACCTGGCCGTCCCCGGCGCGCTCGCTCGTGGGCCGGTCGGCCAGCCCGGCCCGGTGCAGCGCCGCGAACAGCCAGTCGCCCGACCGGTCGCCGGTGAAGATGCGCCCGGTGCGGTTGCCGCCGTGAGCGGCGGGTGCCAGCCCCACGACGAGCAGCTCGGCCGCCGGGTCGCCCCAGCCGGCGACGGGACGGCCCCAGTAGGGCTCGGTCGCGAACGACCGCCTCTTGTCGACGGCGACCTGATCGCGCCACTCGACCAGGCGCGGGCAGGCCCGGCACACCGACACCCGGGCGTCCAGCTCAGCCAGGGTCGGGGCATCGGCTGCCGACCGGCGTACGTCGTGAGCGGAGCCGGCGACAGGAGTGTCGGGCGTAGCCGGGTCGTCCGGCCACCCGGTCCCTGCGGCGACCGGGCTGGTGAACTCCGCAGGCACCTACAGACGGCTCTTGAGCATGTCGATCGTCCGCCGCCACGCGGTCTTCGACTGCTCGGCGTCGTGGACCTCGGGTCGCTCGTTGTTGAAGAACGCGTGCTGGGTGCCCGGGTAGTCGTACACCTCGACGTCGCCGCCGGCCTGCTGGATGCCCTGGATCGCGGTCTGCACGCCGTCGGCCTTCGAGGTGCCGTCCTCCTCGGAGGCGTGGATCATCGCGGACTTGTTGCTGTAGTTGCCCCAGCTCGGCGTCATCTTCTCCCAGGGGATCGCCGGGTAGAAGCCGACCGCGGCCGTGACCTCGGGGGCGAGCGCGCCGCTCCAGAGCGCGAGCGAGCCGCCCATGCAGAAGCCGACCGCGCCGACGCCGTGGTTGTCGACGTCGTCGCGCGAGCCGAGGTACTGCGCGGCGCCCTGGATGTCCTTGGCCGCCCGGTCCATCGCGAGACCCATGAGCAGCCGCTGCGCCTCGTCGGGCTCGTCGGTCTTGGCGCCGTGGAAGAAGTCCGGCGCCAGCGCGACGAAACCTTCCGCCGCGAAGCGGTCGGTGACGTCCCTGATATGGCCGACCAGGCCCCACCACTCCTGGATGACGATGACTCCCGGGCCGTGCCCGGACTCGGGCGTGGCGACGTAGCCGTCGCACGAGTCGCCGTTGCTGGGGAAGCTGACCATCTCGCCCACGGGCGGGACCTCCTCGTCGGGGGTTTGCTGTCTGACCGGTTACCCCGGCACCCTTACACGCCTGTTACGCCGGGCACCACCCCAGGTGCGGCCGGACCTCACCTCACCTCCCCGTCCTCGGGGGTGGCGACGTCTGACAGTCGCGGCTGGCGGTTCAGCCGGAAGGCTCTGACGACGGCGTGCGCTCACCCGGCGTGGACTTGAGCACACTTCCCGACCCCGGCGGCTGCGGTGGCTCGTTCGAGTTCCGGTTGCAGGTCTTTGAGAGCGTGGGTGGCGTCAGCGAATGCGTGAGTGTCGCCAGCCTTCGCCGCTTGGACCTGCACTCTGTTGAGGTCGTCGATCTTCCGCACGAGCGTCAGCACCTCTGCCCACGCTCTCCGACCGGTTGGCGGCTTGCCCAGAGCCGTCAAGTCAGCCAGCCACGCATCGAACGTGGGTGCCACCTGGCTTTCCAGCCAGGCTCCGACTTGCGGCAGCTTCGCTTTGTCGGGCCTGGTGGGATCGAAGTCCGGGGCGGGGAAGTCGCTCCATCTGTCCTTCGACTCCTGCGCAGATGCACACGCCGAAAGAGCCTTGGCACCGAACCCGGCACCGACTCCGTGAACCTCGCTCGACCCGGTTCCGGAGCCACCGCAGCCAGTGACGGCGAGTGCAATCACCAACGGGAGCCAGCCTCGGACCGCCAAGATGCGCCCACCCATGCGCGTGGCCGCCACGTGACTCACTCTCGGAACATAGTCCGACTTCTTCGCCAGGTGTAGGGCACCGCGACCTGCTCGAGGATCACCGCGAGGATCAAGGCGCGGAGCGGCCTCACTACTTGTCGTCCTGCCGGGGCGACAGTGGGGTGCACACGCAGGCCTTGTTGCCGTCGGGGTCGGCGAGGACGACGAAGGCGGGTGCCTGGGAGTCGTCGACGATCGTGGCTCCGGCGTCCACCGCGACCGAGATGAGCTGGTCGGCGACGTCGTGAGGCACCCAGACGTCGAGATGGAACCGTTGGCGGGACGGTTCGTCCGTGTCGGTGTCCTGGAACCACAGGATCGGCAGCCGACCTGTGACGTCCCGGACGTCGTCGCCGATCGTTCCGTGGCCGACCGCCTCGCTGCCGCCGGTGAGAAGCGCCGACCAGACAGGGGCCAGTGCCGCTCGGTTCGCGGTGTCCAGTGCGAGCTCGATCGAGCCGGTCTGGTCGGGACGAGCGGCCAGTCCGAGATCGGCCGCCAGCTTGCTGTTGCCGCGGGCCACGTCGAGATCTTGCTGCGTCACCCACGACACCTGGTGCTCGGTGCCCTCGTCGTCGCTGTAGACGGCGTCATGGCTGATCAGCTTCAGGTCGACGTAGGTGTCGGCCATCCGGATCTCCGGGTGGTGGCCCGCAGACTCTCCGACGTCGGCCACGGCGCTGACGAACCTGGCGCCCGCGCCAAAGCCGTCGGTGACGAACCGGGCGTGCAGTCCCTGGCCGAGCTTGCGCCAGTCGCCAAGGTCCGCAGCCGCGATCTCGTCGTACCCGAGCATCTGCATGGTGCCCATCCCCTTCTACCCGTCGAGTCCAACTCGAGAGACGTTAGACCGGATTCCGGACGCACGGCTTCCGGAACTGCCCGTGCTCCACCGCGCCGAGACTAGTGTTCGCGGGGAACTGCCAAACTCCAGGCGATGCCGTCGAGGATGTCGTGCTCGCTGACGACGACCTCGTCGACGGTGACCTGCTCGAGGATCACGGCCAGGATCAGGGCGCCGGCACCGATGACGTCGACCCGCCCCGGGTGCATGAAGGGCAGCGCCGCCCGCTCGTCGTGCGTCATGCCGAGCAGCCGCCCGGCCACGTCGTGGACGTCGGCCGCGGAGACCCGGGAGTGGTGGATGCGTTCCGCGTCGTACGCCGGGAGGTCGAGCGCCATCGCCGCGACCGTCGTGACCGATCCGGCAAGGCCGACGAGCGTGCCGGTCTGCGCGAGAGCAACCGTCTCGGCGGCGAGCGCGATGCTGGCGTCGATGTCATCGGTGCCGGCGCGCAGGAGCTCGCCGCGAACCTCGACCGCCTCCCCGTGGACGAGGTCGTCGTCAGCGAGCACGACATCCTCGACGGCATCGCGTGGTCGATCGTCGAGTGAACCGACCGGAAGCGGTGACCCCTGGTGCAGGCCCGGGGCGGCGGGGATAGGTTCACGCACGACAGGGGTTACCAAGCCGGTGCCCTGCACGTCGAGGAGGTCGCGTCCGTGG